>JANNNF010000392.1:0-3271 GCA_031398405.1 Rhodobacterales bacterium
GTGATCACCCAGAACGTCGGCCACCTCGCGCGGTCCGCGCTGCGCGTGCTGCGCGCCAAAGCCGATCATGCTGATATTGACGCAGCCCAGGAGCAGTTGCGTATCGAAATCGTGATCCGAGAGAACCTGCCGCCGGATGGCGACGACATGCTTGATTTCTGACCCGGCGCGGGCAGTGGCCCCGACGCGCCATCTGCGGAAGAAAATTTGAGGTACGCACCTCATTTTTATGTGGACAGCCTGCCCCACTGCCCCTAATGTCACACTCAGTAAGAAGGAAGGGCGGCTTCGGTCCGCACCGACACGCGCTGCAACATTCATGGGAGGAACTGCAATGAAAGCTAGATTTCTGGCCGCTTCGGCCTTGACCGCGTTGATCGCGGGCCAATCATCGTCTGCCGGGGCGGAAGAGTTGACCCTGTGCTGGGCCGCATGGGACCCGGCCAATGCGCTGGTTGAACTCTCCAAGGATTTCGAAGCGAAATCCGGCAACACGATGAAATTCGAATTCATTCCCTGGCCGAACTTTGCCGACCGCATCCAAAACGAACTGAACTCGGGTGGCAAGCTTTGCGATCTTCTGATCGGTGACAGCCAATGGATCGGCGGCGGCGCCGAGAACGGCCACTACGTAAAGCTGAACGATTTCTTCGACGCCGAAGGCATCAGCATGGATGATTTCATGCCTGCCACCGTCTACGCCTATTCCACTTGGCCCAAGGGCACGCCCAACTACTATGCCCTGCCCGCAATGGCTGATGCTAACGGCTGGTTCTACCGCAAGGACTGGTTCGCACGGCCCGAAATTCAGGCGGCGTTCAAGGAAAAATATGGCCGCGATCTGGCCGAGCCCAAGACACAGAAAGAGCTGCTTGAAATCGCTCAGTTCTTTCAAGGACGCGAGATTGACGGCAAAACCGTTTACGGAGCCTCGATCTTCACCGAACGCGGGTCTGAAGGCATCACCATGGGGATCACCGGCGCGCTGTATGCGTGGGGCGTGAACTACGAAAACACCCCCGGCAAGTACGACATGGATGGTGCGATCAACTCCCCCGCCGCGGTCGAGGCATTGGAGTTCTACAAGACCCTCTACGACACCGCGACGCCTCCCGGCTATACCAACGCCTATATGGGTGAAAGTCTTGACGCCTTCAAATCGGGTCAGGTCGCCATGGCGATGAACTGGTTTGCGTTCTTTCCGGGCCTGTTTGCCGATCCGAACACCGGGGGCGACAAGATCGACTTCTTCGTGAACCCGGCACAGGTGACGGCAGGGTCCACCCTAGGCGGCCAGGGCATTTCGGTTGTGTCCTATTCTGACAAACAGGATGCGGCGCTGGACTACATCAAATGGTTCGCCCAGCCCGACATTCAGGCGCAGTGGTGGAAACTGGGCGGCTATTCGGCCTCAAACGCTGTGGTCAACGACCCCGGCTTCAAGGACTCGGCCCCGTTTGCCGGTGATTTTCTGGAGGCCATGGGCAACGTGAAGGACTTCTGGCAGGAACCGGCCTATGCGTCGCTGCTCCTAGCGATGCAGGAACGGATGCACGATTATGTCGTGGCCGGAAAAGGCACCGCCAAAGAGGCGCTGGACGGGCTGGTCGCGGACTGGACAGAAGTGTTTGAAGAAGAAGGCAAGCTTTGATCTGACGCTTGCCCTTTGACATCGGGGCGCGCTGCCATCCGTGGCGCGCCCACAGCCCTTACCCGGCCTTTCAGGATCGCACTTCCATGACCCAGACTCCCATCGACCGCCTTGCGCGGGCGACCCCTGTATCTGTCGCCAGAAAAGTGCGCGGGCTGTCCGACCGCACCATTGCGTGGCTGTTCGTGGCACCGACGATTTTCTTGTTGCTGGCGGTCAACATCTTTCCGCTGATCTGGACGGTGCGGCTTTCCTTCACCAACTTCCGCGCAAATCGACCGAACGCCGAGGTCGAATGGGTCGGCATCAAGAACTATACCAAGATCCTGACCGATGACGGCATATGGGCCAACATGCAGGCCACGGCGCATTTCCTGTTCTGGACGATACTGTTTCAGGTGCTGATCGGCTTTACCCTGGCCTGGCTGATCAATCGCAAGTTCAAGGGAAACGACTTGTGGACCACGATCATCGTGCTGCCGATGATGTTGTCGCCTGCCGTGGTTGGCAACTTCTGGACCTTCCTTTACCAGCCGCAAATCGGCCTGTTCAACTATGTGGTCGAATTTCTGACCGGCACGCCTGCGTCGAGTTTTGAGATGCTTGGCACTGTGGCGCTGGCCCCTTGGGCCATCATCATCGTGGACACCTGGATGTGGTCACCCTTTGTCATGCTGATCTGCCTCGCCGGTCTGCGGTCGATCCCCGACTATATCTATGAGGCCGCCGAAGTGGACCGCGCCAGCAAATGGCGGCAGTTCTGGACGCTGACAGTGCCCATGGTGCTGCCGTTTCTGATGCTGGCGGTGCTGTTTCGCGGCATCGAGAATTTCAAGATGTTCGACCTTGTCGTGCAACTGACCGGAGGGGGGCCGGGATCCACCACGGAACTGGCCTCGATCAACCTAAAGCGTGAAGCGTTTGAAAAATGGCGCACCGGCTATTCCTCGGCCTATGCGATCATCCTGTTTGTCACTGTCTTCGGCCTTGCCTCGATCTACGTCAAAGCCCTGAACAAGGTTAAGGAAAGATGAGCGCTTACAGCATCACCGAGCCGTCAAACCGGCAAAAATGGATCGCGGGAGCCCTTGTCATCCTTTACGCGCTGATCACTTTGCTGCCTTTGGTCTGGATCATCCTGACCGGCTTCAAAACCCCGCCAGACAGCATCAGCTATCCTCCGAAGGTGCTGTTTGAACCGTCACTGGAAGGGTATGTGAACCTGTTCACCACCCGCACCCGTGTGTCACCCGAGGCTCTGGCCGCCCTGCCCCCGCCCACCACATGGTATGAGCAAATTGTGCGCGACCGGGAAATGGTGATTGCCGGGCCGTCGAAATTTGGCGAGCGGTTCTTGAACTCCATCATCATCGGCTTTGGGTCCACCGCGCTGTCGATCTTTCTTGGTACCCTTGCCGCCTATGCCTTCAGCCGTTTCAAGGTGCCGTTGAAGGACGATCTGTTGTTCTTCATCCTGTCCACAAGAATGATGCCGCCTATTGCCGTCGCCATCCCCATTTTCCTGATGTACCGCAGCCTTGGGCTGTCGGACACGCATTTGGGGATGATCCTGCTTTATACCGCCGTGAACATCAGCCTTGCGGTCTGGCTGCTGAAAGG
>JANNNF010000418.1:0-4858 GCA_031398405.1 Rhodobacterales bacterium
GCGCGGATGAAGCCGCCCGTCTGGGCATCACCACCCAAGCCATCGCGTCTGTCGTGCGGGTGGCAACGATTGGCGATGTGGATGCGGCGCTTGCCAAACTGTCGATCGACAACCGGCTGATACCAGTTCGGGTGCAGTTGAACGCAACCACGCGGTCTGACCTGAACCGGATTGCCGCGCTGAAGATTACTAGCGCCAGCGGCGCATCCGTGCCCCTTTCCGCCGTGGCCGATATCACCATCGCCGAAGGCCCGGCGCTGGTTGAACGCTACAACCGCGAACGCCGCGCCACCATTGGCGCAAACCTGCCGCTGGGTGTGGCGCTTGGCACCGCCACTGCGCGCTACAAGGAAATCGTGGCCGCAACCAAACTGCCCGCTTCCGTGCGGGTTGAGGAATCTGGCGACGCCGAAGTGCAGAACGAGTTGATGGCCAGCTTTGGCAACGCCATGATCATGGGCCTGATGCTGGTTCTGACCGTGCTGATCCTGCTGTTCGGGTCGGTGATCCAGCCGTTCACCATCCTGTTCTCATTGCCGCTTGCCATTGGCGGCGTGGCGGCGGCCCTGATTCTGACCAACTCAGCCCTGTCGATGCCGGTGTTGATCGGTATCCTGATGCTGATGGGGATTGTCACCAAGAACGCAATCCTGCTGATCGACTTCGCCATCGAAATGCGTGTGCAAGGCATGACCCGCTTTGCCGCCGTGATGGAGGCTGGCCACAAACGCGCACGCCCCATTGTGATGACGTCCATCGCCATGTCGGCGGGCATGTTGCCGTCGGCACTCGGGGTGGGTGAAGGCGGGTCGTTCCGCGCCCCGATGGCCACCGCAGTGATCGGCGGCATCATCGTGTCTACCGTCCTCAGCCTTGTGATCGTGCCGTCGTTCTTTCTGATCATGGATGATCTCAGCGTTCTGATGGGCAAGATCTTTGGTCGGCTTGTCGGCAAGAAAGAGGCAGAGCCCGAAGCCCCCGAGGCAGAGGTTTTGGCCGAACGCATCGCCAAAGGCACCGAGAACCTCGCCCTGCTCCAAGCCAGGCTTGGCGCAGTGGAAGACAAACTCAACACCCGCCGCCCAAGCGGCCCCACCACGCTGCACGTTGCAGAATAGGAATGCAAAGGCGGCGGGGCGTCAAATCCCCGCCAATGTATCTAAAATTTGCGCTTCACTCTCTGGGAAATCCCCAAAGGGCGAGACGAGTTTGCCCCTCGCAAAGGCGTCTTTGGGGCGTGAAACCCCCTCTTCTATCCGCTACAACCAGTCTTTCCAGCGGAAATAGGCCCAGGCGATCATTGCCGAGGCCACCATCAGCCCCAGGGCCGCAGGATACCCCCACACCCATTCCAGTTCCGGCATCACACGAAAGTTCATGCCGTAAATGCTGGCGATCAGCGTCGGCGGCACGAACAGCACAGCCACCACCGACACGATCCGCACGGTCTGGTTCTGCTCCAGATTGATCATTCCCAAGGTCGCGTCCGACGCCAGCGCCACCCGACCTGACAGGAAATCGGTATGCACCTCAAGCTCGGTCAGATCACGCGACAGGTTCTTCACGACATGTGCCAGCCCTTCGTCGCCGACGCGTTCCTTCATGGAATGAGTGTAAAACCCCACAGCCCGGCTTAACGTCAGCAAGGCCAGCCGGATGATCCCCAGAAATTCTCCCGCGCGTCCCACCTTGCGCAGCGCGCGCTCCAGCGTCAGTTGCCGCCGCCGTGCTGCTATAGGCTCGTACACCGTGCGCGCCACCTCATCCAACGCGCGACCCACGCCTTCCAGATGGTCGGCGACCCGGCCGATGATCTCATCAATAAGCGACAAGAAAATCCGGTTGGCATTGCTGCAGCCTGCCCCCACTTTGCCCGCCCGGGTGGGATAGGTTTCAAACGGGCGGCTTTCATAATGGCGTACTGTGACCAGCAGCTGTTGTTGCAGAATGAACGTCACAGGTGAGGATAATTCCCGCCCGTCCGGCGCAAGCGCAGTCAGCACTACGGTGATATAATCAGTGTTATCTTCGCGGTAGAGACGGCTGGAAATCTCGATCTCCTGCATATCTTCTAGTGTCGGCACATCGGCGCCAAGCGCACGCACGGCTGCGGCTTCTTCCTCGGTCGGGCGCAAAAGGTCGATCCACACTGCTTGGGTCAGGTCTGCGCCTTCCGGCAGCAGGTGCAGCACCCCGCCCTGTTCGTGATATGCCCGCAGCGTCATGCCACCTCCTTAACCCCACAACCGCCGCGCGTCAGCCGCGCTGTAGCGGCCCAAACGTACATCCTCGGCCACCAGTTCGGGGTCACGTAACGCAGCATCGCCGTAGCCGCCACCCCCCGGCGTGCGCACTCGGACGCTATCTCCCGGCTGTAACGAAATATCCTGTGCTTTGGACAGATGCGGCGGCACCTCAACCACACCGTTCCGGGTGATTTCCACCCGGTTGACCGCCCCGTCTGCGCCACCCTGCGCGCCTTGCGGCCCAAATCGCCCATGGTCCATCACAAAAGACGCCCGCGCAGTCCCCCTCAGCAACTCGATTTCATAATCCAGCCCGAAGCCGCCCCGCTGCTTCCCCGCCCCGCCTGACCCTTCATGCAGCGCATAGCGGCGGTAGAGGATCGGGAAGTTCTGCTCCATGATCTCGACCGGCGGAGCTTTAGAGATGCCGATGGTGGAACAGCCATTCGACAGCCCGTCATGCCCTGCATTGCCACCATAGCCGCCACCGCTGATTTGATACATCACGTAGTCCCTGTCGCGTTCGGGGTCATAGCCGCCCAAACCAAAGTTGCCAGACGTCCCCGCAGGGGCGGCCGTCACCCGGTCAGGTATGGCCTGCACCAAAGCCGCAAACACGGCTTCGGCAATCCGCTGGCTGACCTCGGCCGCACAACCCGACACAGGGCGGGGGTAGGCTGCGTCCAGGAACGTCCCTGCAATACCCACCACCTGTAACGGATCAAACGCCCCAGCCGACATTGGCACATCGGGAAAAACATGACGCATTGCAAGGTAGACCGACGACAGCGTGGTCGCCCGGACCGAGTTCATCGGCCCCATGCAGGGCGGGCTGGAGCCTGTGAAATCGAACGTCAGCCCGTCTGCTTTGGTCACTGTCAGCGCAATGGTCAGCGGCACGTTCACCACCCCGTCCGAGTCGATCATCGCGGTCGCCCGGAACTCCCCAACAGGGATCAGCCCAATCATCGCCCGCATCTGTCGTGCCGCCAGCCCCCGCATCTCGGCAATCGCTTCACTGACCACACCATCGCCATAGCGGTCCAGCAAGGCACCCAACCGATCAGCCCCAACCAGCAACGCCCCTGCTTGTGCCTGCACATCACCGATGCGCTGTTCGGACACCCGGATGTTTGAACAGATTACCTGCCACAACTCGGCGTCCATCACACCGCGCTTGAACAGCTTCACTGGAGGCAAGCGCAGGCCTTCCTGTTCCGCACTGATCGCACTGGCAGAGAATCCGCCCGGCACGGCACCCCCAGTGTCCGGCCAATGCCCGGTATTGGACAGCCAGCAAAAGATCCGCCCATCACGCCAGAACGGCATCGCAAACCGCACGTCCATCAAATGGGTGCCACCAAGGTAGGGGTCATTAACAATATAGATGTCCCCCGGCTCCGGCGCGGCCGTGACGCCGCTCGCGATGCGTTCGATGATTGTGCGGGTGGAAAACTGCATCACCCCCACAAACACCGGCAGGCCCATTGACCCCTGCGCGATCAAGCTGCCATCAGTCGCAGAATAAATTCCGTCCGATCGGTCATTCGCCTCGGCGATCACCGGGCTGAAGGCTGCCCGGCTGAACGACAGGTCCATCTCATCGCAGACCTGTTGCAGGCCCGCCTGGATGACGGCGAGGGTAACGGGATCAAGCATGGCCACGTCCTTTTCTTTGCACGGCAAAGCCGCCCTCCCCACCTCTCCTCCGCACCAGGGGGAAGCAGCCCCTTGGGGCTGCCCTGGTGGCACAGACAGCCCGTTGAGCCCGCATCAACAACCCCGTCCCCAGTCCCTTACCCTTGTGGGAAGAAGCTGGGGTTGGGGGGCCAAGCGCGCGGCCATGCTGCATCACACACCCACCGAAATGATCAGGTTCCCATCGGCATCCTGCGTCACCCTACAGCCCGGCTCCACCAGCGTCGTCGTGTCCATTTGTTCAATGATCGCAGGGCCTTGAAGGCATGAATCCAGCGGCAAGTGATCGCGCCAATAGACCGGAACCTCGACCCATCCGCCCAGCCAGACCTGCCGCATTTCCGTGGGCGAGGCAACGCTTTGCCTCTCTGACGGGTCGATCAAACGCGACAGATCAACCTCAGGCCGAACCCCCACGACAGAGACATTCAGGTTTACCAGATTGGCCCGGATCATCGGCAAATCCACCCGGAATCGCGCATGATATGCCATCTCGAACAGCGACTGCATCTCTTGCCGCGAAGGGGCCACCGACGGCAACGCCACCCGCAGCAAATGCGTCTGCCCGACGAACTGCATATCCGCTGATGCCTCAATCCGCACCGCGTTCAGCGCAATTCGTTCTGCCCCGATCAGCTTGCGCCCTATCGCCTCTTGCTCTGCCAGCACCCCATGCACATCGGCCATATCTACCACGTCCAACGGACGGTTCAGGGTGCGCACAAAGTCATGCCGCAAATCTGCCACCACGCAGCCCAGCGCGTTGGTGATGCCGGGGCGCGCAGGCACAAGCACCTTCGGCACCGCCAGTTCCCGCGCCAAAGCAACCGCATGCAATGGCCCCGCACCGCCAAAGGCGAATAGCGCGAAATCGCGGGGATCCGCCCCCATCGAGATGGAAACCATCCGCACTG
>JANNNF010000446.1:0-2201 GCA_031398405.1 Rhodobacterales bacterium
GTTGCGCAAAGGGTGAGGCCGCACCCTCGGCCACCATCACCACGTCTGCGCCGCCTTCGGCCAATTCGCGCGCGACTTGCAGGTTCAGCGGCCCCGAGCCGCACACCGCGACCCGCTTGCCCGGCAAGGTGCGATAACTGCGCCATAAGGTTTGTGCAGCCCCCGTCGTCATCACCCCCGGCAGGGTCCAGCCCGGCACCATGCGCGGACGTTCGTAGGCCCCGGTCGCCACAATCGCCGTCTTTGGCTGGGCGATCAAAGCACCCCCCTCATGCTCGGCCAGGAACAGAGGGCCGTCGAAAGCGCCCCAGACTTCAACTCCGGCGATAATCTCGACCCCCGCCGTCAGCGCCTTTACGACCAGCGCCTGCCCCTCGGCCTGTTGCGCGTCCAGCGGGCCCACACCCCCGGCGGATTGCTTGAAATACTGCCCGCCCGCGACCTTTCGTTCGTCCAGAACGATCACCGCCGCCCCCGAAACTGCCGCCGCAATCGCCGCGTTCAGGCCACCGGCACCGCCCCCGATCACCAGCACGTCGGGGGCAATATGGCGGGCAGCAGGGGTCACAATTGCAGGCAGGTCGGTCAACGGGGCAAGCGCCACTTGTGTCTGAACCTGCATCCCGGCAGCAGCGGGCGTCATGCAAGCGCGCTTGTTGGGTGCGCCGTCCACGGTCAACAAGCAGTCCTGACACACCCCCATGCCGCAGAAAATGCCCCGCGTGCCACCTTTGGCGGTTTCCCGAAACTGCCGATGCCCGGCTTCGGTCAGCGCAGCGGCCAGCGATTGGCCAGGGCGCAGGGCGACGGTTTCGCTGTTGAACTGAAAACTCTCAACGGTCATCCTTGGCCCCTATCAGCGTGTCCCGCAACGCCACCAACCGCGCCACCGCCTGCGCCCGCCACGCCACCCGATCTGGCAACTCCTGCACCGCAATCACCGCGCGGCGTTGTGCGTCAACCGACGCTATCAGATCTTTTGGCCAGTCACAGCCCACCTCGCCGCGCGCTTCACCCATCGCCCGGTATGCCGGTCCCATTCGCGCCGCGTGGGCTACGATCCCACCCGGAGTGTTCAATTCTGCTGTCTCAAACGGCCCCGACAGCGCCCATCTTGGCCCGAGCCCCAGCCGCATCACCCGGTCCAGACCGGCCACGTCAACCACGCCGTCCTGCACCAGCCGATACGCTTCGCGCAGCACCGCGCCTTGCAGACGGTTCAGCACAAAGCCCTCAATTTCATGCCCTAATGTGACGGACTCAAACCCTGCTGCGTTGAACAGGGTGCGCGCCATGACCAATGTCGAAGCCGATGTATGGGGCGCGGGCACCAACTCGATCAGCCGCAAGACGGCGGGTGGGTTTACCGGGTGCGCCACCAGACAACGGGCTTGATCCGCAGGATTTGGCACGATGCGCGACATCGGAATCGCAGAGGAGGCAGTTGCCAGAATCGCTTGCGGAGCCTGGCTTAGCAGCACAGCAAAAATCGCCTGCTTCACATCCAACCGCTCTGGCCCTGCTTCGATCACCAGATCAGCCGTTGCCAGAGCGGGGGTGGCATCGGGCAGGCAGGTGACGTGGCCGCCTTTCCCCATCGTCAGCCCTGCCAAAGCGATAGCGTGTTGTTGCGCCGCGACCTCAGCCAAGGCCGCATCGCGCCGCGTCGCATCAGGTTCGGCCACAGACACCGCAAACCCCGCATCCGCAAAGACCGCCGCGAAGGACAGCCCGATGGATCCGGCCCCAAGGATCACCGCTTGTTGCCCGGTTTGCATGGCTGCATCCTTCTATGCTTGTATCTGTTCGCATGACGCACAATTGTGCGAACACATTTGACCCGTATAATCCTGCAAAAGGAACCACGCAACATGACACTGGGGCAAAATCTGAACGGACGCCGCGCCATAGTGACCGGGGGCACTGGTGGACTGGGCCGCGCGATTGCCGAAAAACTGGCGGCACACGGGGCGGCGGTCACGATCATTGATCTGGCACAGGCGTTGCAGGCCCCGTTGCCAAACGGTTGGCTGGGCGTCCCGGCTGATCTGAGCGCGCCCGATTGTCAGACCACCCTGCGCGAATTGGCGGACCAAATCGGTCGAACGGGAGCGACTCGTCGGTCATCGACCGGTCGCCCCACAGCCGCTCGGCGGTCTGCACCTGGATGGCGCGCCGTCGATGCACGGCACCGGCAGTGG
>JANNNF010000460.1:0-4461 GCA_031398405.1 Rhodobacterales bacterium
CCCCGCCAAAGAGGCCGACTCGGCCAAAGCGCTGATCGAACAGGGCGTCGATGTGATCTTGCAGCATACCGATTCCACAGCACCACTGGCCGAGGCTGCAAAAACCCCCGGTGTGATCGGCTTTGGCCAAGCGTCTGACATGGCGGAATACAAACCAAGCCCGCGTGTGTCGTCGATCATCGACAACTGGGCCCCCTACTATGTCGAACGGGTCGGCGCGCTGTTGGACGGCACCTATGCGCAAAAAGACACCTGGGCAGGTATTGCGGGTGGTGAAGTGCTGATCGGCGAGATCACTGATGCTGTTCCGGCGGAAGTCAAGGCTGAAGCCGAGGCGCTGTCAGCCTCTATCGCGGATGGCAGCTACCACCCCTTCACCGGGCCACTGAACAAGCAAGACGGCACCCCGTGGCTGGCTGATGGTGTGGCCGCAACCGATGCCGACTTTGGCGGCATGGATTTCTACGTCGAAGGTATCGTCGGCGACATTCCGAAATAAGCGTTTCCAAACGCAGGGAAGGGCCCGCTTTGAAGCGGGCCTTTTTTCGTTGCTGCACCCCTTTTCCTTTTCGGCCCGCACTGGCAGATTGCACCACATGGATTACGATTTTCTGATCATCGGCGGCGGCATCGCCGGAATTTCGGCGGCTGCAAGACTGTCCGCCATGGGCACCGTGCTGGTGGTCGAGGCCGAGGCAGCACTTGCTCACCATGCCTCAGGCCGGTCGGCGGCGATGTATGAACCGCGCTACGGATCACCGGCCGTGGTGGAACTGTCGCTGGCGTCGGGCGCGTTTTTCCACGCGATCGACGGCGTTTTGTCGCCACGCGGCATGATGGTGGTCGCGCGTGCAGATGAGGCGGATACCTTTGCCCATGATGTGGCGGCGATGGAATTTACCCCGATCAGCGTCGATGACGCCCGCCATCTGGTGCCCGTGCTGAACCCCGATATTGTCGCCTTTGCGGCTACGGCGGACCATGCTTGGGATATTGACACCGATCTGCTGTTGCAGGGTTTTGCGCGGAACGCTAAAGCAAATGGCGCAGAAATCCGGCTGAAATGTCGGATTAGTGCTATTTCGAAAATTGCAGAAGGCTGGTGCGTTACCCTGCCGAACGGCGATGTGACTGCGCGCACCCTGATCAATGCTGCTGGGGCGTGGGTCGATGAAGTGGCGCAGATGGCGGGCATCCGGCCTTTGGGTTTCACCCCCTACCGACGGTCCATGGCGCGCATCCCTGCCCCCGGGGGGCATGACGTATCGCGCTGGCCCATGGTGTTTGGACCATCAGAATCGTGGTATTTCAAGCCCGACGCGGGTGCGCTGATCGTTTCGCCCGCCGAAGAATACCTGATGGTGCCGCATGACGCCTATGCCGATGACATGGTTCTGGCCGAAGGTCTTGCGCGGTATGAGGCGTTCGTGACCGAACCCGTCACCCGACTACTGGCAAACTGGGCCGGCCTGCGCACCTTTAGCCCGGACCGAACACTCGTCATCGGGGCCGATACGGCAGAGCCTGCTTTCTTCTGGCTTGCAGGCCAAGGCGGCCAGGGGTTTCAATCCTGCCCCGCCGCCAGCCAGCTTGTCGCCGACCTGATCGGCGGAAAGCCAACCGGGCTGGACGCCAGCCTGTTGGCCGCCCTGTCGCCTGCCCGTTTCGCCTGCTAAGGGTCGCCATTCCAGCCACGAGGACAATCAATGCGAACCCGCCCCCTTGCCCTTTTCGCCCTGATGCTGCTGGCCGCTTGCGGGGCGCGCAGCGTGGAGCGGACCAGCGCGCCCGGCGACCCAACCGAGGTTGTCTCAGCCAATTTCGGCGATGCGGATCCGACGAACTGGGGAGCCAAAAGCCCGACCCGCTATCCGGTGCATGGCATTGATGTGTCACGCTATCAGACCAACGTCGATTGGCGCACGGCGCGGGCCAACGGGGTGAACTTCGTGTTCATCAAAGCCATCGAAGGGGTCGAAAACGTCGATCCGATGTTCCGCGACCACTGGAACGCAGCGGGTCGCGCCGGGGTGCCGCGCGGGGCCTACCACTTCTTTTACCACTGTGCCCCTGCGGCCCAACAGGCCCGCGCCTTCATCCGCACCGTGCCGCGCGTAGCGGGTGCCCTGCCCCCGGTTCTGGATATGGAGTGGACGCCGTTTTCGCCCACCTGCACCACTCGCCGCGATGGTGCCACGATTCGGTCAGAAGTGCGCATTTTTCTTGATATCGTCAGCGCCCATTACGGCAAGCGTCCGGTGATCTACACCTCTGTCGACTTTTACCGCGACAATGATCTGGGCCAGGTTCATGGGGTCGACTTCTGGCTGCGCGCAGTGGCAAAGCACCCGTCTGACCTGTATCCCGACCAGAACTGGACCTTCTGGCAATACACCAGCACCGGGATCGTCCCGGGTGTTCCGGGCAAGACCGATATCAACGTGTTTTCCGGGTCACGGGCTGATTGGGCGGCTTGGGTCGGGCGCTGACGGCCCAGCCCCCCGCAAAAACTGCACCACCCGGTCCACCGCGCCTTTGGATGGCGCGGGCCGGGCGGTCCAGAGGCGCAGACCCCGGGGCAAGGTCACCCGCACCTTGAACGGCGCGACCAATGCGCCGCTTGCCAGATGGCGTGCCACCAGCGCCTCGTGTCCGATCAGCACCCCCGCACCGTTCAATGCCACTTCTACCGCCAAAGCGTAGAGCGGATAGACCGGGCCGCGCACCGGAAGGGCCCCCGGCATGGCCGTCGCAGACCAGATCGCCCAGTCGTCACCCCAGGCAGAATCGCCCAGACAGGGAAGTGTCGCCAGATCAGCAGGCGTGGGCAAAAGGGCTGCAATCTGCGGCGTACAGACTGGGAAAATCACATCAGCACAAAGGCTTGTACCGCCTGTGGCCCTATAGAACAGGCACAGATCACAGGGCGCGCGCTTCAGATTTGGCGGGGCTTCGAGGGCGGTGATCGACACTGAAATCTCAGGTGCCGCCACCCGCAGCCCCGGCAGTCGTGGTGACAGCCACAGTTGCGCAATTGCGGGCAAGGTGGCGATGTGCACCACCTGCGGCGCGGCCTCGGCGCGCAGGGTCTGTACGGCTTGGCCAAGCGCATCAAATGCCTCGGTAAACCCCGCCGCCGTCCGCAGGCCCAGGAGCGTCGGCACCACGCCGCGCGCGGTGCGCACAAAGGGCAGCCCCCAATGTTGTCTCTAACGCCTTTATATGTGACGTGATCGCCCCTGGGTGTTACCCCCAGTTCCACCGCCGCCGCAGCAAACCCACCCAGCCGCACCGCAGCCTCAAAGGCACGCAGCGCGTTCAGGGCAAGGTCTTTCGGGCGGGGTGGGGCGACGGGCATCCGAGCCTTATATTTTCTGACCCTAAATTTTTCGCAAAACTGGTTTGCGCGCAAACCCGTTGTCGGGTTTCCTCGCCCAATCAACAGGAGACCGCCATGACCCACCTCGTCCCCCGCCCTTGGGTGCCCGCCCAGTGTGAGAGCTACATCCAGACCCTCGCCGCATCGGTTGCGGCCCCCTCGGTACAGGTTGCAGACAGGATCGAGGCGCTGATCGAGGCCAACACCCGTATCCACGACCACATGTGTTTCAACCTGAACCCCGCGACCAACGTGATGAATCCAAAGGCCGAAGCCGTGCTGGCGCGCGGGTTGGGCAGCCGTCCCAGCCTTGGCTATCCGGGCGATAAGTATGAGATGGGGTTGGAGGCGATCGAGGAAATTGAAGTGATCACCGCCGAGCTTGCGGCAGAGGTGTTCCACGCCAGCTACGCCGAAATTCGGGTTGGTTCCGGGGCTTTGGCGAACCTGTATGGCTTCATGGCGCTGGCCAGACCCGGTGACGTGATCATCGCCCCACCCGGTTCGATCGGAGGCCATGTGACCCACCATGCGGGCGGCTGTGCGGGTCTTTATGGCCTTACCACTTACGCAGCACCCATAAATGCCGACGGCTATACCGTTGATATTGCTTCTCTTCGCACCCTCGCCCATGCGACCCATCCCAAGATTATCACCATCGGCGGCAGCCTGAACCTGTTTCCACATCCGGTGGCGGACGTGCGCGCTGTCGCCGATGAAGTGGGCGCGAAGGTGATGTTTGACGCGGCCCACCAATGCGGGATGATTGCGGGCGGCACCTTCCCGAACCCGCTGGCGCAAGGCGCGCATCTGATGACGATGAGCACGTATAAATCCCTTGGCGGCCCGGCGGGTGGGTTGATCGTGACCAATGACGCAAGCATAGCCGAGCGGCTGGATGCCATCGCCTACCCCGGGATGACTGCCAATTTCGATGCGGCAAAATCGGCGGCCTTGGCGCTGACCCTGCTGGACTGGCGCGACTATGGCGCAGCCTATGCGAAGGCGATGGTGAAGCTTGCCCAAGCCTTGGCAAGGGCGCTTATCGATCTTGGGCTGCCGGTGTTTGGGGCCGACAAGGG
>JANNNF010000461.1:0-13987 GCA_031398405.1 Rhodobacterales bacterium
GTGGCCGAGGGGCGCGAGGTTGAAGACATGCCCCCGATGGTCCGCGACCGCCATATGACGGTCAGCCGCCAGAACCAACTGGTCAAGGATGTGACGCAGGTGGCCCATGCCTCCAAACTTGCACTGGCCGAGATTATCGACGCAAGGTCCGCGCCCCGCTTTGCGGGCGAGGTGGCCGAACCCCGCGCAGGTCTGCGGTCGGGGCATATTCCGGGGTCCAGGAACGTGCCCTTTGCAATGTTGCTGACCCCGCAAGGCACGATGAAACCTGCCGCCGAATTGATCGCGCTGTTTCAAGCCGCAGGCGTTGATCTGACCAAGCCCGCGATCACCACCTGCGGGTCGGGCATCACTGCGGCGGTCTTGTCGCTGGCCTTGGAACGGATCGGCCACCGCAATCATGCCGTTTACGACGGGTCATGGGCGGAATGGGGCATGTATGACGACTTGCCAGTCGCCAAAGGCCAATAAGTCAACGCTGGAGAATTCGATGCTGGAAACCCTGAACCCGCAGGCGCAGGACAAGATCCTCGCCCTGATCGCCGCTTACCGCGACGACCCACGGGCTGACAAGATCGACCTTGGCGTCGGTGTATACAAGGACGCGACCGGCCTGACCCCAGTGATGCGCGCCGTGAAGGCCGCAGAGAAAAAGCTGTGGGAAGTAGAGGTTACCAAAACCTATACCGGCCTTGCCGGGGAGCCTGCGTACAATGCGGCGATGGTGTCGATGATCTTGGGCGACGGCTACGCGGACCGTGCGGCCTCGGTTGCAACGCCGGGCGGCACAGGCGCAATCCGGCAGGCGTTGGAACTGATCAGGCTGGCCAGCCCGGCCGCAAAGGTCTGGCTATCGAACCCGACTTGGCCGAACCATCCATCGATCATCAAGTATCTTGGGATGAAGGTGGCCGAGTATCGGTACTTTGATGCCGATACACGGGGCATTGATTTTGACGGACTGATGGCCGATCTGGCTGGGGTCGCAGCGGGGAACGCCGTTCTGCTGCATGGCTGCTGCCACAACCCGACCGGAGCCAACCTCAGCGCTGATCAATGGGCCGCTGTGGCCGATCTGCTGCAGGCGCGTGGGGCCATTCCGTTTGTTGACCTTGCGTATCAGGGCTTTGGCGACGGGCTGGAGGAAGACGCCGCCGCCACAAGAATGATCGCCGCTGCATTTCCCGAAGTGCTGATTGCCGCGTCGTGCAGCAAGAACTTTGGCATCTACCGCGAGCGCACGGGTATTCTGATCGCGCTGACCTCTGCAGATCGTAAGGGTGTGGTGCAGGGCAATCTGAATTTCCTGAACCGGCAGAACTACAGCTTTCCGCCCGACCATGGCGCGCGGCTGGTCACGATGATCCTTGAGGATGCAGGTTTGCGGGCCGACTGGCAGGCAGAACTGGAGGAGGTCAGGCTGAACATGCTGACCCTGCGTCAGGCTCTTGCCGACGCGTTGCGCCGGGCCACCAATTCGGATCGGTTTGATTTTGTGGCAACCCATCGCGGCATGTTCAGCAGGCTGGGGCTGACCGAGGCGCAGGTGGAAACGCTGCGCGCAGACCATGGCATCTACATGGTCAGCGATTCACGCATCAACATTGCCGGGCTGAACGCGCGGACGGTGCCGATACTGGCCGCGGCAATTGCGAAGGTGGCGGCGTAGGGCGGGGTCACCCCGCCTTACAGCAGCGGCGCGGTGAACCCTGCCCTACCAACCCTGCATTGCCACATCGGTAACCTGTACCAGCTTTTCCCGCCCTGCCCCGTCGCGCGCAAGCGTGGACAGGCCCTGAATGACCGCCATCACATAGGCCGCGCGAACATCGGCATCTGGCAGGCTCTCATCCACCATCCGGGTGCGCAACTGTGCCTCAATCGCCCGTCTGCGCGCAGCAAGTGCCTCGGCCACATCGGCAGCCGCGGCTGAACAACTTATTGCCGCATTCGCCAGCAGACACCCCGGTGGAGAGTCCGCCCCGGTAAAGCCGACCACCGCTGCCGCCAGCAATTCCTGCGCCGCATCACGGGCAGTTGCGGCATCTGCGATAATGGTGGCGGATGTGACGGGGCCAGACAGATAGCGATCCACCGCCGCCAGAAACAGCCCCTTCTTGTCACCAAACGCCGCATAGATGCTGGGCGGAGTCACCCCCATAGCCGCAGTAAGATCGGCCAGGGACGTGGCCTCATACCCATGCCGCCAGAACAGCAACATGGCGGCATGCAGTGCGACATCGCGGTCAAACGACAGCGGGCGTCCAGTTTTGCGGCGGTGGGCAGCAGTTTCCATATTGATCACTACGAAATAGGTGGACGGGGCAGCCTCCTATGGCGTTTAGTTTCGTATCATTCAATATGAAAGTAAAATCATGACCGATCTGACCCAGTATCGCACGCTTGGCCATTCCGGCCTTGCCGTCAGCCCCCTTGCCCTTGGCACCATGACCTTCGGCACAGCCAGATGGGGGTCGGATGAGGCTGCGTCCCGGGCGGTGTTTGATGCCTATGTCAACGCAGGGGGCAATTTCATCGACACGGCGGATGTCTATTCCAGTGGCCGCAGTGAAGAGATGGTGGGAACCTTCATCGCTGATGCCGCCCTGCGCGACCGAACCGTCATTGGCACCAAAGCCGGCTTTGCGACAGGGCGGCCCTTGCAGGGCGGCAACGGGGCCAAGCATTTGAACATGTCACTTGACGCCTCGCTGCGGCGGTTGCGCACCGACTATATCGACCTTTACTGGCTGCATGTCTGGGACGGGGTCACTCCGGCGGAGGAGCTGCTGGAAACCATGGCGCAAATGGTGCGGTCGGGGCGCATCCGGTACTGGGGGCTGTCGAACACACCTGCGTGGCTGGTGGCAAAGCTGGCCACACTTGCACAGGTGCGCGGGCTGCCGGGGCCGATAGCAATGCAGTATTTCTACAGCCTCGCCAACCGCGATATCGAGGAAGAACACATGCCCGTCGCCGCCGAATTCGGACTGGGGATGATGCCGTGGAGCCCGCTGGCCTATGGTCTTCTGGCAGGAAAATATGACCGCAAGACAGTAGAGGCAGCAAGCCCCCGCACCGCTGGCTTGCCTCGTGATGCCGCCACCAACCGTGCACAACGGCCAGAGGATGACAAGCGGCTGGACGGGGCCAATCCGTTTGGCGACAGCTTGTTCACGCCCGCCAACTGGGCGATTGTCGATGTGCTGCGACAGGTTGCAACAGCGCTGGGGGAAACAATGGCCAATGTGGCGCTCGCCTGGGTGCTCGGGCGACGGGGCGTCACCTCGACCCTGATGGGGGTCAGTCGCGCCGAACAGGTGGGCAGCAACATGGGTGCTTTAGGCCTGACCCTGCCCGCAGAGGCCCGCGCGCGCCTTGATCAGGTCAGCGCAGGCATCCCACGGATGCTTTACACCCTGTTCCAGCCCGCCCTGCGCCAACATGTGGTGCATGGGGCAAACGTCAAAGGCTGGCATGACTGAAACCAAATAAAAATCGGCCCGCTGGGGGAGGACCAGCGGGCCGTTGCAGCTTCGCCTTGGGGGGAGGGGTCCCTTGGCGTCGTAATCCGGGGCAAGGCGCGCCGTGCCCCGGCAGCAATCACATGTTGTAGGCGCTTTCGCCATGCGAGGTCTGGTCCAGACCCTGACGTTCATCCTCGGTGGAAGGACGCAGGCCAAAGACCATCTTGATCACATAGAACAAAACCAACGACACAACTCCTGACCAGATCACCGTCAGACCCACGGCCTTAACCTGCACGATCACCTGTGCCGCCATGTCATAGGTGCCGGCCACCGCCGGGAACACGCTGTAGTCGAACCAGCCCTGACCACCCAAGGCCGGGTCGGCCACGATGCCGGTGGCGATTGCGCCGACGATGCCGCCCACGCCATGCACCCCGAACACATCAAGGCTGTCGTCGTAGTTGAACGCCTTTTTGACCGTGGACACAAAGATGTAGCAGATCGGGGACACGATCAGACCAATCGCAACTGCGCCCATTGGCGAGGCAAAGCCTGACGCTGGCGTAATGGCAACCAAACCGGCCACTGCCCCGGTCACAGCGCCCAGCAACGAAGGGCGGCCATGGCGGATTTGCTCGACAATGCTCCAAGACAAGGTGGCTGCAGCAGTCGCCACGAAGGTGTTCAGAAAGGCGAGAGCCGTGATGCCGTTCGATTCAAGGTTGGACCCGGCGTTGAACCCGAACCAGCCAACCCACAGCAAGGATGCCCCCACCATCGTCAAGGTCAGGCTGTGCGGGGGCATGGGCTCTTTGTGCAGCCCGATGCGCGGACCGATGACCAGACAGCCGACCAGACCTGCAATACCTGCGTTGATGTGCACAACAGTACCGCCAGCAAAGTCCAGCGCACCCATGGCCCAGAGAAAGCCCTTGTCATCCGGGAAATCAACCAGGAAATCCGGGCCTGCCCAGAACCACACCATGTGGGCGATCGGATAGTAGGCCAGCAGCAACCAAGCCACAACAAACAGCATCAGTGGCCAGAACTTGATACGCTCGGCAAACGCGCCGACGATCAATGCAGGCGTGATGCAGGCAAACGTCATCTGGAAGATCACGAAAGCATACTCGGGAATGTAGACATTGTTTGAAAATGTCGCGGCAAACGTGCCGGTGTTCACACCCGCAAGAAACGACTTGGACAGCCCACCAATGAAGGGCGAGCCCGCCGTGAACGCAAGGCTATAGCCGACGGCCAGCCACATGATCGCCGCAACCGACACGATCATGAAAACCTGCATCAGCAGGCTGAGCATGTTCTTGGTTCGCACAAGCCCGCCATAGAACAGCGCAAGCGCCGGGATCGACATCATCAGCACAAGTGCGGATGAGATCAGCATCCACGTGGTGTCGCCTTTGTTGACCATCCCCGCCATCGCAGCGAGATCGGGGTTCTGGATGGGCCCCGCAATTACCGGCGCTGCTGCCTCTTGCGCCCAGACGGGCAGGCTGGCAACCAGCGACGCCCCAAGCGCGCCCAGTCCAGCTAATTTCATCGACGTGTTCATTTCAATCGTTCCCCTTCCCGCCTGCCTTCACAGTGCGTCATCATCGGTTTCGCCGGTGCGCACACGCACAGCATGGCTGACGTCCAGCACGAAAATCTTGCCGTCGCCGATCTTGTCGGTTCTCGCCGTGATACGGATGGTTTCAACCACCGCATCGGCGAGGCTGTCTGACACCACAATTTCAAGCCGGACCTTTGGCACGAAGTTCACGGCGTATTCCGCACCCCGGTAAATTTCGGTGTGGCCCGACTGCGACCCAAATCCCTTGATCTCTGTCACCATCATTCCGCGCACGCCAATCGTGGTCAGCGCTTCGCGAACCTCTTCCAGCTTGAACGGTTTGATCGCTGCAATGATGAGTTTCACATCGTCCCCCTTTTCATCATCCAGACCCGGATGGCAGGTCTTCAACCACCATCAGGCGGTGCTTTGGGGGCGCAGCACAAGAAAAGGGCGGCGTCTTTCCGCCCAGATTCAGTCTAATTTGCCCAAAAAATATACTTATTTTGCGGGATGCCCGATATTTAATCACCTCACGCACTCGAATCGACACGAGATCATCTCTACATTCGCCAGAATGCGCGCTATTCTGCCGTCAGATAATCGCGCGAAACAGCGACGGGCAGGCAGGCATGGCAATATTTGGCAGGGGCAGCGGCCCGATGGTGGCAGACCGCCGATACACGGCGCAAAAGGCGGCAACAGGTGCGCCGCCACCGCGCAAACCACCTGCCAAAAAACCAAGCCCCCGCAAACCGGTGCGCAAACATGGCCTGATCGTCGGAGCCGTACTGGGGCTTTGGGGCATGATCTGGCGCGTGGTCTGGGCGGTAAGCTGGCGTCTGACGGCTGTGGGTGCGATGATCCTTGGCGGGATTGTGTTCTATTTCTACGCGCAGATGCCCCCTGTGACCGACCTGCTGGATGGCCGCGCCAAGGGGTCTGTCACCATGCTGGACCGGGACGGGCAGGTTTACGCGTGGCGCGGCGAAACCTTTGGTGGCCAGATTACTGCCGACACCGTTTCCCCCTATCTGCATGACGCCGTAATCGCGACCGAGGACAAGCGGTTCTACCGTCATTTTGGCATATCGCCGCGCGGCATCGCATCGGCGGTGCGCATCAACATGTCAGAAGGGCGCGGACCACTGGAAGGCAACGGCGGGTCCACCATCACGCAACAGGTGGCCAAACTGCTGTGCCTTGGCACGCCCTATGTCGCCGCCAATTGGAAATCCGAGGCGGATTACGAATCCGACTGCCGCAAGGGTGGCATCTGGCGCAAGCTGAAGGAAGTGCCCTTCGCCATGGCGATGGAGGCCAAATACTCCAAGGAAGAGATCCTCACGATCTACTTCAACCGCGCCTATCTGGGGGCGGGTGCTCGGGGGTTCGAGGCTGCAGCGCAACGCTATTTTGGCAAATCCGCCAATCAGGTGAACCCGGCGGAATCGGCGATGCTGGCGGGCCTGCTGAAAGCGCCGTCCACCTATGCGCCCACCAACAACTTCGACCGTGCCCGTGCCCGCGCCGATGTGGTGGTCGGGCTGATGGAAGAACAGGGTTATCTGACGGTGGCCGAGGCCAATGATGCGCGCCAGAACCCGGCGCGGCTGTCGGCGGCAGCGCAAACCAAATCGGGTGGTTTCTTTGCCGATTGGGTGATGGAAACCACGCCTGATTTTCTGGCCGGCGACACCACCGAGGATGTGATCATCCGCACCACACTGGACCCCAAGTTGCAGCGCGACGCCGAAGAAGCCTTGGCTTGGGTCTTTGACAACAAGGTGGCTGCCGGGTCCAAAGCCCAAGCTGCAATTGTGGTGATGAGCGCGGATGGTGCTGTGCGCGCCATGGTGGGCGGCAGGCGGTCCGAGGTGGCAGGGTCGTTCAACCGTGCGACGCAAGCGTCCCGCCAGACCGGATCGGCGTTCAAACCCTTTGTCTATGCTGCGGCGATGGATCTTGGTTTCAGCCCTGCCGACTATGTCGAAGACACGCCCTTGACCATCGACATCCCCGGGTCAGGGCCGTGGACGCCATCGAACTATGATAAGACATTCAAGGGTATGATGACCCTGACCCAAGCGCTGGAGGAAAGCCGCAACATCCCCGCGGTGCGCATCTCAGAGGCTGTGGGGCGCGAATCCGTGCGCAAGGTGGCAACTGGCTTTGGCATCGCGTCAGACCTAGCGGCAGGCCCGGCACTGGCGCTAGGCGCATCGGAATCGACGCTGCTGGAAATGACCGGGGCCTATGCAGGCATCCTGAACGGCGGATTTTCTGTGATCCCCTACGGGATGCTGGAATTGCGCCTGCAAGGCGAGGATGACGCACTGTTCGGCGCAGGTGGCGGGCTTGGCGCACGGGTGATTTCGGAATCTGCGGCGCGGTCCCTGACCTACATGATGGCGCAGGTGGTAAATGCAGGCACTGGCACGCGGGCACGGCTGGACGGGCGCGAGGCTGCGGGCAAGACCGGAACAACCCAAGCCGCGCGCGATGCGTGGTTCATCGGCTTTACCGCTGATTATGTGACAGGCGTCTGGATCGGCTATGACGACAATACCCCGCTAAAGGGCGTGACCGGCGCAGGCCTGCCTGCCGAGATCTGGCACGAAGTGATGGTTCGGGTGGAAGAAGGCCTGCCCGCTTTGCCGCTGGCAATGGATATCCCTGAACCTAAACAGCCCCCGCCGTCACAATCGCCCGACTACATCGTGGACGGAGCCAACCAGACGCAGGCACAACCGCAGTATCAACCCGAAACCTACGCAGAACCCACCCCGAATTATGACAGCCCGCAGCCGCAGATGACCGAAGACGCCTTGGCCGAGCAGATATTGCGCGAGCTGCTGGGCACGCTGGGCAACTGAGCGGATAGTGCCACTCAGGGGCAACTGAATGAAAAAGGGGCGCCCCGCAGGACGCCCCTTTTCAACCCGCCTTGAACGATCAGACCGCCTTCATATCCGCGATCAGCCCGTTTATGTCGCCATTGCGCTTGTCCAGCATTGCGCCAATCTCGGCGCGTTCGGAAGCCAGCATGTTCACACCTTCGATGATGATGTTGAAAAACCGGTACGACCCCGATTTATCCGACACATGCCACCGCAGGTCAAACGGCGACTCGCCACGCAGGGTGGCAACCGAGATCACCTCGAAATAGCTTTTTACCGGGCGGGCATCGACTACTTCGATCTCGCCGCCAATGAACTCGCGGAAACGGCGGCCATATTTGCGGCTGATGTAGCCTTGAAACGCCTTGGTAAATGCCGACATCTGCGCCGACGACGCCGACTTGGCTGCAACGCCAAGGGCTGATCGTGCAATGACCGGCACATCGGCATATTTCGAAAACAGTCGTTCAAAATCGCCGTACATCGACGTTTCGGATTTGCCCGACCCGATGATGCGGTTCACCTCGGCCACGGCATTGTCGATCATGCCTTTGGCGTCATCAACGTTCATGGCAAACACCGGCAAAGGCACAGCAAAAGCTGCGACAAGGCCCGCCGAAAACAGGCGGCGCGACGGGCTGAAAGAGTTATTGTCCATAAGGGTCCTCGTACGGGTCGTAGAAAGCGGAATCGTCGGGTGGCGAGTCTTGCCCCAGCTCAAACCGGCGGTTTTGCAAATACAGCAAACGAGCCTGCGCGTAGCTGTCTGCACTGTCATATAAGATCGAATCGAGCGTATCGGAATAGCGGTTGCGATCACCCAAGCGTGAAGCCCCCTTGGCCAACGTGGCGTAGGTCGATTCGGGGCTCGGAAGAATGAAGCGCAAGGGGTTCAACGCCACGTCAACAAGGGTGCCAACCGTATCGCGCGTCGTCGACGGGCCAATGACCGGCAGTTCGACATAAGCCCCTTCCTCGGCCCCCCAGACATGCAGGGTTTCGCCAAAGTCGGTCTTCTTTTCCGTTACGCCAAGCACCGTGGCGGGGTCGAACAATCCGCCCACACCTGCCGTCAGGTTCACAGCCAGCCGCAGTGTATTGTGGGCGGCATTCCCCAAACGGAACTGCAGGATATTGTTGGCAATATCGCCCGGCAGATCCAGCGTGCCCGCCACGTTGGAAATGCCCTGCTGCACCGGCTTGGGCACGAAATTGCCATATCCACTGGCCCCCGGGCCGACCAACCCCCGATCCAGCGCCAGATTAAACTGATGCACCCCGCGGTTCTGAACCTCATCCGGATCATAGATTCCTTGCGGGGTCGGAGCCTGAGCACAGGCCGACAGCACCAAAAAACCCATTACCGAAACAACGGCAGGGATAATCTTGGAGCCGCTCACAGATTTAAATGGAAATTTCACGACCATGTTCATAACTTCCCGCCAACCCGTGGACCTTACCATAGGCCTTGCGGGGAATAGACAAGGCTTAAGCCGCGTTCTCTTGCAAGACAACGGCGAAACGTGGCAGTCGGGTGACGGCGGCAGGATCACGCCAAGCGTGTTGAGCAAAACGAAAGCAGGACAAGAACATGCGCATTGATGCGAACAAGGGCCGGGCCGAGTTATCGGCTGCCCGCAAGCTTTCCAACAAGGCTTTGACGGCGGCGATCCTGTTTTCAGTATTTGTGAATATCCTGATGCTAACCGGGCCGCTGTATATGCTTCAGGTTTATGACCGGGTGCTGGCATCGCGGTCCGAGGCCACACTGATGGCGCTGTCACTCTTGGTTGCATTCCTGTTCCTGATGATGGGATTGCTGGATTTTGCCCGGGGCCGGGTGATGGCCCGCATCGGCGCGCGGCTGCAAGAAACGCTGGACTCGAGGGTGTTGCGCGCATCCTTCCGCGCGCTGACCGTGGTGCCGGGCGATACCGGGGCCTTGGCCGCACAGCGCGATCTGGAATCGTTGCAGCGGCTCTGGGCCTCGCCCGTGCTGATCTCACTTTTCGACATTCCATGGACGCCACTGTTTCTGGCGGCGATTTTCGTGTTTCACCCCTTGTTGGGCTGGGTATCCATCGGCGGTGGCGTGGTGTTGGTGATCATCACCATCCTGAACCAACGCGCGACCGAACAACCGCTTGCCCGCGCCAACATGGCCACGATGACCGCCGAACGCCAATCTGACAACCTGAAGGCTGAATCCGAACTGATACAGGCGCTTGGCATGACAGGTGCCGCCTTCACCCGCTGGCAAAAGGCGCGAGGTGCCGCGCTGGCCGAAGGTCTGACTGCGGCAGATACCGCAGGGTCGTATGGGACTGTGTCCAAGACGTTCCGCCTGTTCCTGCAATCGGCGATGCTGGGTCTGGGCGCCTGGCTGGTACTGCGCGGTGAAATGTCACCGGGCGCGATGATTGCGGGGTCAATCCTGCTGGGCCGGGCGTTGCAGCCGATTGAACAGGCCGTGGGCCAATGGGCCGTCGTCACCCGCGCACGCCAAGGCCATGCACGGCTGGTGGACCTGCTGTCGCGCGTGCCGGTCGACATGCCCCGCACCCCCCTGCCCCGCCCCAAGGCCGTGTTGGATATTCAGGCCGTTTCAGTGATCCCACCCGGCGAGACGCAACCCATTCTGCGCGGTGTGTCGTTCCGGCTGGAACCCGGGCAGGCGCTTGGCGTGATCGGGCCGTCCGGGTCGGGCAAGTCAACGCTCGCCCGCGCTTTGATTGGTGTGTGGCGCCCTGCGGCTGGCAAAATCCGGCTGGATGGGGCGACGCTGGATCAGTATGACCCAGACGTGCTGGGCAGCTACATCGGCTATCTGCCGCAGCGGGTGACCCTGTTTGACGGCACGATTGCCGAAAACATCGCCCGCCTGCAAGCCGACGCCGACCCTGCCAAGATCGTTGCCGCCGCCAAGAAAGCTGCAGCACACGATCTTATCGTGCGGATGCCTGATGGCTACGACACCCGGGTGTCCACCGTGGGCGGCAGGTTGTCGGGGGGCCAGATACAACGCATCGGCCTTGCGCGCGCGCTGTATGGCGACCCGATGATCATTGTGCTGGATGAGCCGAACTCAAACCTCGACAATGACGGGTCGAACGCCCTGAACACCGCGATCCGCAATGCCAAGGCCGCAGGCTGCTGTGTGCTGATCATGGCGCACCGCCCCGCCGCCATTCAGGAATGTGACCTTTTGCTGGTGATGGAGGACGGCACCCGCCGCGCCTTTGGCCCGCGCGATCAAGTGCTGAAGGAAATGGTCCGCAACGCCAGCGAAATACAGAAATCCGCCGCCCCCGGAGGTGTTGCATGACCGACCAACCCATCTGGTCCTCGCGCCAGCCCGTCATTCTGGGGTTGGTCTGCGTGTTCATTCTGGTCGCGGGGTTTGGCATCTGGTCCGTGACCACAAACATCGCCGGGGCGATTGTCACCACTGGCCAGATCGAGGTCGAACAGAATCGGCAGGTCGTGCAGCACCCGGACGGCGGCGTGGTTGAGGAAATCCTTGTCAAAGAATCCGCTACCGTCAAGGCAGGCGATATTCTGATCCGCCTTGACGGCACCACCCTGCAGTCAGAACTTGCCATCGTTGAGGGGCAGTTCTACGAGGTACTGGCTCGCCGTGCGCGGTTGGAGGCTGAACGCGACAATGCCGACCTGCCGGTCTATTCGACCAGCCTTATCTCCGTCGCCAAAGCCCGCCCCGATGTGGCCAACCAGATTGACGGCCAGACCCGCCTGTTCATCGCCCGCCGCGAAACCCTGTCCAAGCAAAGCGAACAGCTTGAACGACGCAACGGCCAGATCTTGTCACAGATCGACGGGGTCGATGCCCAGACACGCGCGCTGAACACCCAGCTTCGCCTGATCGAGCAGGAACTTGCCGATGTGCAAAGCCTGCTCGCCAAGGGGCTGGCGCAGCAATCGCGCGTGCTGGCACTGGAACGCGAGCAGGCCTCGCTTGAAGGCCAGTTGGGGGAATTGGCCTCAACCCGCGCGCAGGCACAGGGGCAGATGACGCAGATCGACCTTGAGATTTTGCGCCTCGCGGCGTCGCGCCGAGAAGAAGCCAACACCCAGTTGCGCGACATTGGCCCGACTGAACTGGAACTGGCCGAACGACAGCGCGCCCTCATCGAACGCATCGGGCGGCTGGATATCCGCGCGCCGGTGTCCGGCATCGTTCTGGGCCTGCAATTCACCACGCCGCGCGCCGTGATCCGCGCTGCCGACCCGGTGCTGTACTTGATCCCGCAAGACAGACCTTTGGTGATCGCCACCCAGGTGCCGCCTATTCACATTGATCAGGTCTTCGCCGGGCAACCCGTCAAGCTGGTGTTCTCGTCCTTCTCCAGCCGCACCACGCCACAGTTGAACGGCCATGTCAGCCGGGTCTCTGCCGACGCGTTCAACGACCAGAAATCCGGTGCCTCATTCTACCGCGCCGAGATTGAACTGGACCCCGGCGAGATTGCCTTGCTGAAAAATCTGGTTTTGCTGCCCGGGATGCCGGTTGAGGCGTTCATCCAGACCGACGTGCGCACCCCCATGGCCTATTTGCTGAAACCCTTCACCGACTACTTCTCACGCGCCTTCCGCGAAAGCTGATGGTGTATGGCTGCTCTTCTGGGGGCGGGGTGGCCCCTTCTGCCCTTGCCGCCCCCAGACCGTCCGGCTAGCGTGCCCACACATAACCGGAGCTTTCCCATGTCCACCATCGACGCCCGCCTTGCCGAACTTGGCATTACCTTGCCTGACGCGCCCGCACCTGCCGCCAACTATGTACCCTTCGTTGTCACCGGCAACCTTGTGCATATCTCAGGCCAGATCAGCCAGAACGCGGACGGCCTTATCAAGGGCCGCTTAGGGGATGATCTGTCGGTCGAACAAGGGGCCGCTGCCGCGCAACGCTGTGCTATCTCGCTGCTCGCACAGTTGAAAAAGGCCTGTGACGGTGATTTTTCTCGTCTGGTCAAGGCAGTCAAGCTGGTAGGTTTTGTGAACTCGACCCCTGATTTCACCGATCAGCCCAAGGTCATCAACGGCGCATCCGATTTCATGGTGGCCGTTCTTGGCGATGCCGGGCGTCATGCGCGGTCTGCCGTATCGGCCGCAAGCCTGCCCTTTGGCGTCGCGGTCGAGATTGAAGGCATCTTCGAGATCCGCTGATGCGCGTCCCCCTTCCCCCCGCGTTTTTGGCCCAGCCACTGGCCCACCGCGCCCTGCATGACCGCAAGGCCCGCCGCCCCGAAAACTCAACCGCCGCCGTCCGCGCGGCGATTGCAGCGGGTTATGGCATAGAGATCGACCTGCAACTGTCGTCTGACGGCGTGGCAATGGTGTTCCATGACGAAGTGTTGGATCGTCTGACCGCCGCCAAAGGCCCGGTAAACGCCCGAACCGCCGGTGAACTCGGGCAGATCACCCTGACCGACGCCGACGACGGTATTCCCACCTTGACGCAGATTCTGGACCTGATCGCAGGCCGTGCCCCCCTGCTGATCGAGTTGAAAGACCAGACCCTTACCATGGCCCAAACCGATGGCCGACTGGAACAGGCCACTGCGACCGCCCTTGGCGGTTACCCGGGCGATGTGGCGGTCATGTCCTTTAACCCCCATTCCGTCGCCCACATGGCCCGCCTCTCCCCGCAGCTTCCGCGCGGCCTGACGACCTCGGCCTATGATCCTAAGGATTGGGCACCGCTGGCCCCAGCCACCTGCGCCCACCTGCGCATGATCCCCGACTACGACCGCACCGATAGCAGCTTCATCAGCCACGAGGCTGCCGATCTGCGCCGCCACCGCGTGTCCGCGCTGAAATCCCAAGGTGCGGCAATCCTGTGCTGGACCATCCGGTCACCCGGTGCAGAGGCACAGGCCCGCACCATCGCCGATAACATCACCTTTGAAGGCTATTCTGCCCCCTTCCCTGCTTGACCCCACGCCGCACAGCACCACCTGACACGTGCCAATTTCATTTTGGCCAAAATATCCTCGGGGGTCCGGGGGTGGAAAACCCCCGGCGCTTGC
>JANNNF010000477.1:0-5279 GCA_031398405.1 Rhodobacterales bacterium
CTGAATGACAGCGACGCCTCGCCGCTGGTGGTTTGGGAGGGCAGCCATCTGGTGATGCAGGCCGGGTTGCTGGCGGCATAGCGTGAAGATCCAGTCGAGACATGGGGCGAGGTAGATATCACTGACGCCTATAAAGCCGCTCGCACACAGATCATTCAGACCTGTCGCCGGGTCGCACTTTATGTGCGCCCCGGCGAGGCCACGCTCAAACATAGCCTGTTGGTGCACGGGGGTGCCCCCTGGGCCAGCGAGGCGTCGGACCGGATCGTTGCCTATTTCAGGCCACAGATGGCATCGGTGGCGGATTGGCTATGCCGGCCCTGAGCACGCACAGGCGTCGGAAGCCTCCGGCGGGGATATTTAGAGACAGAAAATGGGTTTGGTCAGTGGTCCAGACGGCCCTGACGACCGCCCCGGCGTTTGGCAAAGCGGGGCGCGCGGGCGGGCAGGTCGGCCATCACAGCCGCGCGGGCGGCAGGGGTCAGGCGGGACCAGTTGGAAATCTCTTCAATGCTGCGATAGCACCCGACACAAATACGTTCTTCGGGGTGTATCGCGCACAGCTTGACACAGGGCGAAGCGATTTCATCGCGCATCCAGACCTCGTCGTCTTTCACTGATCTGTTTCCTGCTCGCGTACCAGATACGCCAGCCTGTCCAGCGCGCCTTGCAAGATATATCCTGCGGCAACCTGATCAATCACCTGTTTACGACGTGCGCGCGACAAATCCGCCTCGATCAGTGCCCTTTCCGCCGCAACTGTTGACAGGCGTTCATCCCAATAGGTGATCGGCAAGGGGGTCAGCTTTTCCAGATTGCGGGCAAAGGCCCGGGTCGATTGCACACGCGGGCCTTCAGAGCCATCCATGTTCAGCGGCAGGCCCAGGATGATCCCGTAAGCCCCGCGCGTGGTCAGCAGGGCCAGCAGGCGGGCGGCATCAAGGGTGAATTTCTCGCGCCGGATCACCTCTATCGGCGTGGCGACTGACCGGCGCAGATCGGAAATGGCGACGCCTATGGTGACGGTGCCAAGGTCCAGCCCGGCGACGGCGCGGTTGGCGGGCAGGGCGGCCAGAAAGGGTTCTACCGTGTCAAAGATCACGGGGTCAGGCCCGCGCTGACGGCGGCCTCTTTCAGGAAGGATAGAGACGAGGCCTGGCCCGCGAAGGTGACTTTTGCCTCGGCATAGATCGTTGCCGCTTCGCCCTCACGTTTCAGCACGCCAAGTGCGCGGATCAACTGGCCCCATTCCTCGACCGTACCCCCTTCAGCCGCCAACCGGTCGGACAGTTGCGCCACCATGCCCTCAACCATCGCCGCCTGATCGGCGGGCGACTGGCTTGCAGCATCGGCCACATCGCCCGCAGTCGGACCTTTCAGGGGCGGCAGATCATATTGGACCCCGGCGCGAGCGGCGATATCGGGCAGCTGCGCGCGGATCAGCGGCACCCACGGCGCATCGGGGGGACTGTCGTTCAACAGGCGGCTCCACAAAATGAAGGTGCGATCCTGCCGCCCGCCTTGTGCAAACAGCAGGCCCGAAAAATAGCGCGCCGCAGCGTTTCCCGGGTCTTTTTGTAAGGCGCGCACAAGGTCTGCCTCAGCCTCGGGCGAGACATAACCGCCGGCCGCGCGGATGCGCAATTCGGCAAGGCTTGCGTGGTCATCCCCCGTGGCGGCGTCGCCCTTGGCGGCAATCAACTGCACCATCGCGGCCTCGGCGGCAACCAGATTGCCAATTGCAGCTTCGTTGCGGGCCAGCAGTTCCAGCCCTTGCAAATCGCCCGGGCGGGCGACAACCGCAGCGCGCAGCTTGACCATCAGATCGGCGAAATCCGCATCAGGGGCGGCTGGCACAGGCGGGGTGGCCTTGGCCTCGGCATCGGCTTGGCGCGGACGATTGCGCATCATCGCATCGGATTGCGCAAGTCGGTCCGCCAAAGGCAGGTCGGGATAGCCGAGCGCCCCGATCTGGTCATAAATCACAACTGCTCCGACCAGCGCCACCGCAACCCCCGCCAGCGGCACCCAGCCCGTGCGTGCCGTGATCGCGCCTGCATGGCGGGCGGCGCGGTCAGCGTCCAGCAACCGGCGGCCAATTTCGGCTTTCAGGCGGGTGGCTTCGGCAGGATCAACTGTGCCACGAGCCATGTCACGGTCGATGCCGGCCAACTGGTCGCTGTAGACAGACAGGTCAGACACCGCCGCCACAGGAATTTGCCGCAACGCCCGCATCAACACCAGCGCCACGCCCGCCAGCATTGCCAGTGCCGCTACCCAAAACGCCCAATCCGCCATCACTGCCCGCGTCCATTCCTGTTATGAATGCATGTAATCGCTTGGGCGGCTGCACAAAAGGGCCAATCCGCCGCAGGCACGAAAACGCCATATGTCGCATTTTTCCCGATTGTGCCGCTGGTGGGTGTGGATGTATCGCAAGTGTGACCCAAATGGGCAAAGTGGTCGCAGTTGTGGAGCAACGGATGAAACGCTATTCGGTCTTTGCCATCGCGCGTGAGGCGCTGCGCTATCACACCGGCTGGGAAAGAGCCTGGGGCAACCCCGCGCCGAAAGCGCAGTATGACGCGATCATCGTGGGGGCCGGGGGGCATGGGTTGGCGACGGCCTACTATCTTGGCAAGAACCACGGCATCACCAATGTGGCGATCATCGAAAAAGGCTGGCTTGGCGGAGGAAACACCGGGCGGAACACGACCATCATCCGGTCGAACTATCTGCAAGATCCCTCGGCTGCGATCTATGAAAAGGCGCGGTCCTTGTATGAGACAATGAGCCAGGATCTGAACTACAACGTCATGTTCAGCCCGCGCGGCGTGATGATGTTGGCGCAGACCCACCATGAGGTGCGGGGATACTTGCGCACCGCCCATGCCAACGCGCTGCAGGGGGTTGTGACGGAATTCATCACGCCACAACGGGTGAAAGAGCTGTGCCCGATCTTGAACATCGACGGACCGCGCTATCCGGTTCTGGGTGCGCTGTGGCAACCGCGGGGCGGCACCGGGCGGCATGATGCCGTGGCTTGGGGCTACGCGCGCGCCTGTTCCGACATGGGGATGCACATCATCCAGCAATGCGAAGTCACGGGCGTGCGGTCCGAGGGCGGCGTAGTGACCGGAGTGGAAACCACCAAGGGCTTCATCGGCTGCAAGAAAATGGGCATCGTGGTGGCCGGGCACAGTGGCCAGGTGGCCGATATGGCGGGGTTCCGTCTGCCGGTCGAGGCTGTGGCATTGCAGGCCCTGGTGTCTGAACCGATCAAGCCGTGCATGGATGTGGTGGTCATGGCCAACACCGTGCATGGCTATATGTCGCAATCCGATAAGGGCGAAATGGTGATCGGGGGCGGCACGGACGGATTCAACAACTACACGCAGCGCGGGTCGTTCCACCATATCGAGGAAACTCTGCGCGCATTGATCGAAACCTTCCCGATGTTGAGCCGGCTGAAGATGCTGCGCCAATGGGGCGGGATTGTGGATATGACGGGGGACCGCTCGCCCATCATTTCAAAAACCCCGCTTGGAAATTGTTTTATCAACTGTGGCTGGGGCACTGGCGGGTTCAAGGCCATTCCGGGGTCTGGCTGGGCAATGGCAGAGTTGATGGCAAAGGGCGAACCCGGGCCACTTGCCGCAGCATTCAGCATGTGGCGCTTCAAGGAAGGTCAGTTTATTGATGAGAGTGTTGCGGCAGGGGTGGCTCATTGATGTGGGCCGATGCTAAGCATTCCATCGTCCAATTTGCACAGCAGATTTATCAGGCAGCGAACGCTGACGGGACCGCGAAAGGTTTTCTTGGGTCTATCGCGTTTTTGTTTGCCAAGATCAACGTAGATCTGAACCAGATACCCGATGCGAAAACGGACCAGAACGCCTGCCGAAACAAGCGTTACGCTGGAGGATACCGGGTTGGTATCCGGGCATGCCCTGCGCACGACGTGGACAAGGCGAAAAGCAGCAAAAGCGCTGATTATGGCTATGACATTGGCAAGCAGCACAATGGCTTGGAAGGCTGGGGTGGCACATTGAGCGGTGCCCGAATTTTTTTTGGGAACCGTTTGGCATGTGTCGGCGTTGATCCGGTGAAATCAACTTTTCTGGAGACTGCTTTATGTCAGACATGCGTCAAAACACCCCGCACACCCCGCCGCCCGCACCCAAATCCAACAGCTCGATCATTTTCATCGTTGGTGGGCTTGTCGTCGCTGTTGCCGTTCTGGCCTATGTGTTCACCGGTGACACGGTGCCTGATGGCGCACCAGATGCCAGCGGCTCGGCTCCGTCTGTCAGTATTGAAAACAACACAACTACACCTGCAGCGCCCGCGCCTGCAGAGCCCGCACCGGCAGAACCTGCGCCTGCACCCGCTCCTGCAGAGCCTGCTCCTGCGCCAGCTGCGCCGGCCCCGGCACCCTAACACTTCACTGATCTCCCAATCGCTACACGAAGGCGGGCACCTCACGGTGTCCGCCTTTCGCATGTCTGCCCTTTGGGCTTTTCCCTTTTGTTCTGCAAAGGACGTCACATGCTGACGCTTGAATGTCCCTATTGCGGCGTGCGCGCCGAGGAAACCGAACTTTCGCCCGGCTATGAGGCGCATTTGAAGCGTTTCGGGCCCGGTGCCTCGGACGAGGATTTCGAGGCCTATATGTTCGCCCGCAAGAACCCCAAGGGTGTGCATTTTGAACGCTGGCGGCATAGTTTTGGCTGCGGCAAATGGTTCCTCGCCGCGCGTTGTACCGCCACGCTCGAAGTGTTCGGGACCTATCCGGCCCAAGTGGGTGCGCCACCCCAAGATATCATCGACAAGATCAAGGCCCGCCGCCCCGAGTGGCAGCCTGACGGAAAGGAAACGGCATGAGCACGCGTCTGGCCACTGGCGGGCGGTTGATCAACCGTTCTGCATCTTGTGAATTTACCTTCAACGGCAAACGCTTGCGCGGCTTTCAAGGCGATACCTTGTCAGCGGCTCTGCTTGCCAACGACCAGATGCTGGTCGGGCGCAGCTTCAAATACCATCGCCCACGTGGCATCGTCGCCGCAGGGCCGGAAGAACCGAATGCGCTGCTGACCCTTGGGACCGGGGCGCGGAGCGAACCCAACCAGCGCGCCACTACGACAGAATTGTTCGATGGGCTGACTGCGACCAGCCAGAACCATTGGCCCAGTCTGGAATTTGATGTGGGCGTCGTGAACAACTATGCCGCCCGCGTCCTGCCTGCCGGGTTTTACTACAAGACCTTCATCTATCCGCGT
>JANNNF010000544.1:0-8388 GCA_031398405.1 Rhodobacterales bacterium
GGTCACCGAATACGTTGTCGACCCGGCCAATCGGTGGCCAGTATTTGTCCACCCGGAATGCCCCGGGCGGAAAGCAGCCCTGCTCTCGGCTATACTGCCGCGTCCAATCGGCCACCAGATCGTTGACCGTATGGGGTGCGTAACGCAAAGGGCTGTTTTCGCTGCTGATCTCGCCTGCCTCAACACTCGCGATCTCCGCCCGGATTGCCAGCATTGCGGTAATGAAGCGGTCAATCTCGGCCTTGGTCTCGGATTCCGTAGGTTCCACCATCAGCGTGCCTGCAACTGGCCAAGACATAGTGGGCGCGTGAAAGCCGTTATCAATCAGCCGTTTGGCAATATCATCGACCGTGACCCCCACGTCGCCAAAAGGTCGGGTGTCCAGAATACACTCATGCGCCACCCGACCCTTGTTGCCCATGAACAGGATCGGATACGCCCCGGCCAGTTTCGCGGCAATATAGTTGGCGTTCAGAATGGCCACGCGGGTCGCCTGTGCCAGCCCCTTACCGCCCATCATCAGACAATACGCCCAGGATATCAGCAAGATAGATGCCGATCCATAGGGAGCCGCCGACACCGGCCCTTCTGCCCCGCCGGTTTCAGGATGCCCCGGCAGAAAGGGCGCAAGATGCGCCTTCACCCCGATCGGCCCCATCCCCGGCCCGCCGCCGCCATGCGGAATAGCAAAGGTCTTGTGCAGGTTCAGGTGGCTGACGTCCGATCCGATCTCGCCCGGTTTCACCAGCCCGACCAGCGCGTTCAGATTGGCCCCATCCAGATAAACCTGCCCGCCAAACTCATGTGTAATATCGCAGATGTCGCGGACGGTTTCTTCAAACACACCATGAGTAGAAGGGTAGGTGATCATACACGCCGCAAGGTTCGCCCCCGCCTTTTCGGCTTTGGCACGGAAATCCTCAATATCCACATCGCCGTTCGGGGCGGATTTCACCACCACCACCTCCATTCCCGCCATCTGTGCCGATGCGGGGTTGGTACCATGGGCGGATACCGGGATCAGGCAAATCCGGCGGTGCTCCTCTCCACGCGCGCGGTGATAGGCGAGAATGGTCAGCAGCCCCGCATATTCGCCCTGCGCGCCGGAATTGGGCTGCATCGACATGGCGTCATAGCCGGTGACCTCGCACAGCTTTTTGCCGAGATCCTCTATGGCATAAGCGTAGCCTGCAGCCTGGTTGCGAGGCGCAAACGGGTGCAAAGACCCAAACTCGGGCCAAGTGATCGGCATCATTTCCGCCGCCGCATTCAACTTCATCGTGCAAGACCCCAGCGGGATCATCGCGCGATCCAGGGCGAGATCGCGATCAGACAAGCGGCGCATGTAGCGCATCATTTCCGATTCCGCCCGGTTCATGTGGAACACCGGATGGGTCAGATAATCGGTGGTGCGCACCATGGACTCCGGCACCCCCAGAGTGGCACGGTGGGGCGGCACCCCGTCAATGCCAAACGCGCGCAGAATGCGAACCAGAACCGCCTCATCCGTGGTCTCATCCAGTGCAATACCAACCCGGTCGAGCCCTATCTTGCGAAAGTTCAGCCCTTCGGCCCGGGCAGCGGCAAGGATGCCCGCCTGACCTACGCCAACCTCAACCGTGATGGTGTCGAAAAATGCCTTTGGCGCGACCTTGGCCCCTGCCGCCTTCAGCGCCCGGGCCAGTCGCACCGCGCGGAAATGCACCCGCTCGGCCATCGCGCGCAACCCCTTAGACCCATGAAATACCGCGTAAAAAGATGCCATGACCGCCAGCAACGCTTGCGCGGTGCAGACGTTCGACGTGGCCTTTTCGCGGCGGATATGCTGCTCTCGCGTTTGCAACGACAGCCGGTAAGCCTGGTTGCCGTGGCTATCAATCGACACGCCCACAATCCGCCCCGGCATCGCGCGCTTCAGATCATCGCGGCATGACATGAACGCCGCATGTGGTCCGCCATAGCCCATCGGCACCCCAAACCGTTGGCTGGACCCAACCGCAATATCCGCCCCCATGGCGCCCGGTTCCTTGAGCAGACACAAAGCCAGTAGGTCTGTCGCCACAATAGCAATCGCCTTCGCCGCATGAAGCGACGCTATTTCGGCAGTAAAATCCCGCACGTGTCCGTAAGTCCCTGGATATTGAAAGATTGCCCCGAACACATCGGACGGCACCATTTTTTCTGGGGGCCCCACGATCACGTCGATCCCCAGCGGCACAGCGCGGGTCTGGATGACCGCGATGGTCTGCGGGTGACAGCCATGATCCACGAAAAAAGCCCGCGCTTTGGATTTGGCGCTGCGTTCGGCCATCGCCATCGCCTCGGCCGCTGCCGTCGCCTCATCCAGCAAGCTGGCGTTGGCAACGGGCAACCCGGTCAGATCGGCGACCATCGTTTGGTAGTTCAACAAGGCCTCAAGCCGACCTTGGGCAATTTCGGGCTGGTAGGGGGTATAGGCGGTGTACCACGCTGGATTTTCAAGAATATTCCGTTGAATTGCAGGCGGCGTTACAGTGCCGTAATAACCCTGCCCGATCAGGCTGACCATGACCTTGTTCTGTGCCGCCACGCCGCGCATTTTTGCGAGCAGTTCGTGTTCGGCCAAAGGGGCCCACGTCAAAGGGGCCGCCTGACGGATGCCTTTTGGCACAGTCTGGTCGATCAATTCTTCCAGCGACCCCACCCCGATAGCGGCCAGCATCTGGTCCATCTCGGCAGGCGAAGGCCCGATATGGCGGCGGTTGGCAAAATCGTAGGGGTTGTAGTCGGTCGGGGTAAAAGTCATGCGAACACCCTAAGTTATTAGAGAGGCGCAAATTCCTTCAAAGGAATTTGCAAAAATCTTCGAAGATTTTTGGGCACGATCAGCCGATCAGATCGAGGTATTCATCCTCGTCCATGAACTGTTCCAGCACATCCAGATCATCAACTTTGAGCTTGAAGAACCACGCAGCCCCGGTTGGGTCGATGTTCACCAGCCCCGGATTTTCAGCCAGTTTATCATTCACCGCAACAATCTCGCCGTCGATCGGTGCCAGAATATCCGACGCGGCCTTGACGCTTTCGATCACCACGACCTCTTCGCCTTCCACCACCATCGCCTCAACCTCGGGCAGTTCGACGAACACCACGTCACCCAACTGTGTCGCTGCGTGTTCGGTGATGCCGACGACGACCAGATCGCCCTCGATACGCATCCATTCGTGATCTTTGGTATATTTCATCGGTGTGCCTCAGCGTTTGTAAGTGGTTGGGTGGAAGGGAAGATCGGTGACCGTCACGGCCAGTTTCTTGCCGCGTACATCGCCCAGCAGGGTGGTGCCGGGGGCACCAAACGCACTGGCCACATAGCCCATGGCAACGGGGGCCTGCACTGACGGGCCAAACCCACCCGAAGTCACGCGGCCCACCGGTGTGCCATCGGGCGCGAACAACTCGGTGCCCTCGCGCATTGGCGCGCGGCCTTCGGGGCGCAGGCCCACGCGGCGGCGTTGCGGGCCTTGCCCCAATTCTTGCAAAATCCGCTCTTCGCCGGGAAAGCCACCGGCCCGCGAACCGCCATTGCGTCGCACCTTCTGGATGGCCCAGGTCAGGCCCGCCTCAACCGGGCTGGTGTTACCATCAATGTCATGGCCATAAAGGCACAGCCCAGCCTCCAGCCGCAAACTGTCGCGCGCGCCAAGGCCGATGGGCATCACGCCGGGGCTGACGAGCAAGGCCTGCGCCAACCCTTCGGCCCCACCATCCGGTACCGAGATTTCAAAGCCGTCCTCGCCGGTATAGCCCGACCGAGAAATCCACAGCGGCCCGAACAACGTATCGACCACTGCCACATCCATGAAACGCATCGCCGTCACCTGCGGCACAAGTGCGGCCAGCGCTGCCTCGGCCCGTGGCCCTTGCAGGGCCAAAAGGGCGCGGTCCATCACTGGCACCACTTCGGCCACGTCGCCAAGATGCGCCTGCATATGGGCAATATCCGCCACCTTGCACCCCGCATTGACCACCACAAGTATATGGTCGCCCCGGTTGGCAAACATCAAATCGTCCAGAATACCGCCAGCTTCATTGGTGAACAGGCCATAGCGTTGCCGTCCCTCAGCCAAGCCAGCGACATCGACGGGCATCAGCGCCTCGAACCCGTCGACCAGTGCCGCCATGCCCGCGCGGGGGTGCAGCAGCACCTGCCCCATGTGGCTGACGTCAAACAGCCCGGCGGCAGACCGGGTGTGCAGATGTTCCGCCATCACCCCAGCCGGGTATTGCACCGGCATGGAGTAGCCCGCAAATGGCACCATCCGGGCCCCAAGCCCAACATGCAGATCGTTCAGACCCAGTGTCAAAAGTTCGGTCAAACCGTCACCCCTGTTCCTGCCGGTCATACCTCCGGCATCGCCAAAAGCAGGGGAAATCCCCTGTCCCACGATGCCCCCTCTGTCCTTGCCCTGCTCAAGGGCGCCTGAGATTGTTATCCCTTCGGCGGTCCCACATGAACGCGGAACACTCTCCAGAGTCTGTCTGTCAGAAACGGTCCCTTGCGCCTGAGAGTTTACCGGGGCGGTTGCTCCTTCGGCACCGTCAAGGGGTGGCCCCTTGCCGGATTCTCCCGAACCTGACACCTCTTGGTTAGCCGAGACGCACACCGCTTTGCAAGCACCTAGATGAAAAGATGGCCATCAGGCCAGCCTGTCGCCAGCGACAGGCTGGGTCGTGTCTGCCGGTGGTGGCGGGGTTTGGGCCCTTTGCAGGCGTGGATTGCGGATCGCGTACCAACCCAGCCAGACCGAAAAAAGCCCGAACACAATGCCGCCCACGGCTTGTCCGATCAGCACGCCCTGCGCGCCCCAGATGCTGCCAAACCACAATGCCACCGGCACCGTTCCCAAGGTATGGCGGCCCCAGTTCACCAGTGTAGACCAAAAGGGGCGTCCCAAATTGTTGCACAAGGCGTTGGACGCAAAGATCAACCCATTGAAAAAGAACAACAGGCTCAGTGGCCCGCAGAACAGGAAGACCAGATCGCGCGTCAAGCCTTCTGCCCGAAACACATCAGCCAGCGGCGCGCGCAAAAGGTATAGGATCAGCGAAATACTGGCAATCACGCCAGCGGTAAAGATGATGCTGTCGCGAAAAACTTGGCGAACACGGTCCATGCGGCCTGCCCCAAGGTTCTGGCCGACAATCGGGCCCAATGCGCCTGACAAAGCAAAAATCATCGCAAAAGCAACGGGCGTCAGCCGGCCCGCGATGGCCATACCCGCCACTGCAGGCTCACCATAGACCGCAACCATCCGCGTCACCAAAGCCTGTCCCACGGGCGTCGCCATCTGGGTCAGGATCGCGGGGCCCGAGATTGCCGCAAAAGGGCGAATGAAGTCGGCCAAACCTGTGCGGCTGATCGGGGCAAACCCACCGATACGCCGCCAAACCGGCCAAAGTGCCGCCAGCAGCATCACCACGCGCGACCCTGCCCCGGCCAGCGCGGCCCCCATCAACTCCAGATCTGCCCACAGGATCAACACCGGATCAAGCGCCGCCAACGCCACAGCCCCCCACACCGTTACCATCATCGACCGTCGGGCTTCACCAAAGGCACGCAGCACGGCAGCGCCCATGATCGCCACGATCAGCAATGGCTGGCTCAGAGTGTAAACCTGCAAAAACTCCAGCGTCTTGTCGGCTGTGCGCCCAGTGGCGCCGATCAACTCCACAATCCACGGCAGTAAAAGCCAGATAATTGCCGTGAAAACCACACCCAGTATCGCGCCCATTGCCAAACCCGTGGTCGCCCGATCCCGGGATAGGGCCAGATCGCGCGCACCGGCCGCTTGAGCCACCATGACCGTTACACCGATGGACAAGCCGATGCCGAACGCGGTTGTGAAAAACATCACCGCCCCGGCATACCCGACCGCCGCCGTAAGATCGGGGTCGCCCAGCCAACTGATGTAGACCATGTTGATCAGATCAACTATGAAGATTGACATCAAACCGACCGACGCAGTCAGCGACATCACCGAAATATGTCGCAGCAGATTGCCCTCGACAAACTTTGCCTGCGGTGACGCCATTGCCTGATCTGCCTTTCGTGCGGTGGGGTTGGCGTCTCGGGCGTGTCTACCCGCCCTAGACTGTCGGCATCTTGCGCAGCAACGGCATGACATCAGCCATCTCGGGCCCGTTCTCGCGCCCCGTCAGCGCCCGGCGCAGCGGCATGAACAACCCCTTGCCCTTGCGCCCTGTTGCCTCTTTCACCGCTGTGGTCCACGCCCCCCAAGTGGTCTGATCCCAAGGCTGCGCAGGCAGCAAGGCCAGCGCCTGCGCCACAAACTCGCGGTCTTCATCGGCCACCATCGGCTCGGCCCCATTGGCAAACAGGTCGGCCCATTCGGCCATATCGGCCAGCACAGTGATGTTGCCCTTCGCCACGGCCCAGAACGCCTGCGCCTGATCCTCTGCCACGCCCAGGTCGCGGATGCGGTCCTGCACATCCGCAAAAGGCAAGGTCTGCACATGATGACGGGTCAATGGAAACAAATCGTTTGCATCAAACTTGGTGGGTGCCGATCCGAACGAGCCCACATCGAAGCCGTCGATCAACTCTTGCATCGACGCGGCCAGTTCCACTGGTTTGGATGATCCCAGCCGTGCCATCAGGCTCAGCAGCGCCAGCGGCTCCACCCCTTGGGCGCGCAGATCGCGCAAGGACAGTGTGCCAAGCCGTTTCGACAATTCCTCACCCGCAGCGCCGGTCAACAGGGAATGGTGTGCAAACGACGGCGGCGTGCCGCCCATCGCCTGCATGATCTGGATCTGCGTTGCCGTGTTGGTCACATGGTCCGCGCCACGCACGATGAAGGTAACGCCCATGTCGATGTCATCCACCGAAGACGCAAAGGTATAAAGCACCTGTCCGTCCGCGCGGATCAGCACCGGGTCACTGACCGACGCCGCATCAATAGAGATCGGCCCCAAAATCCCGTCCGGCCATTCAATGCGGTTCTGGTTCAGCAAGAACCGCCAGTACCCCTCGCGCCCCTCGGCACGAGCCTTGGCTTTCTCCGCTTCATCCATCCGCAAAGAGGTGCGGTCATAAACGGGCGGGCGCCCCATGTTCAGCAATTTCTTGCGCTTCAGGTCCAGCTCGACCGGAGACTCGAAACACTCGTAAAACCGCCCCGAGGCGCGCAACCCTTCTGCCGCCTCGCGGTAACGGTCCATCCGCAAGGATTGCCGCTCTACCCGGTCCCAATGCAGGCCCAGCCAGTCCAGATCGGCCATGATGCCGTCCGCATATTCCTGCTTGGAGCGTTCCTGATCGGTGTCATCCAGCCGCAGGATGAACTGGCCGCCCGATTTGCGGGCGATCATGTAGTTCATCAGCGCAGTGCGCAGATTGCCCACATGGATCCAGCCAGTGGGCGACGGGGCGAAACGAGTGATAACGGTCATGGGAACGGCTCTCCTTGAACGCACCCTCCCTGTCACAAGGGCGCGGGCTTGTCCAGTTGGGGGCATTTGCCATTGCTCTCGCACAATACCGCGACGGTTCCGCCTTGGCCTGCATTTCTGCCAGAACTTGTCGCCGGAGATTTGTTTCTGATCGGGGCGCGTCCCGCGTATGACAAAACCATGCTTGGATTGCAGCTTCTGCTCGGCGCAGACCACCCGGGCCGGCGCGCTATGTTTTCTTGCTGGAATTTACTGAACGCGAAACTCTTTCCCGGTTGAGTTTCTGCAAAAGGGAACACTCAGTCCGATGCCATACAATGTTGCTTCAGATGCGATCAGTGCAGATTTCATCACCAGCCATCAGTCTGAAGCGCCGCGCGGTGCCACTGCTGGCACAGACTATCTGCAATTCTTATTAACAACGCGACAAAGTTTCGCTTGCTGATCTGATGCGCGCCTTGAAGGCTTTAGGGACCGGACCGGTGTCATCCTTGGCATCATGTCGAAGTTGACCGGACCTTTGATCCCGACCGCGCCCCGGCACCGGGCATTACTGATGTTCGGCTTCCCAACCCGATCCCGTCGGCAATCTTGTCAAAGGCCTGTTTCCCACATGCGGGCAGGTCCAGCTTTCAGCACTTCGGGTGAGGCGCTTATCTGACACCATGGGCAAGGGGTTCCAGCAGACGATCCCTGTTTTTGCTTGTCCATTGCTCAATCCCCCGCCTGCCCGTGCCCCTGCCCTTTGGCGCGCCAGAAAGCCGCAAGGCTTTCCAGCGCCCAGCTTTGCAGCTAACCTCAGGACATGACAAATCCAACCCTCGAGACCATCGCCCCCTCACTCGCCCTGATCGAACAACTGGCGCTGGAGGCCTTGACCACCCTGCCCGACCCTTACCGCACCCCTGCGATGGCAGTCGCGCTGCGGGTGATGGA
>JANNNF010000007.1:0-20100 GCA_031398405.1 Rhodobacterales bacterium
CGCCATGGCAACCCTTACCTTATCAATCTGCCCCCGCCAAGATGTCCGTCAGTCAGGGCGCCCACACCGATGACACCTTGTTAGATCTTTTTCATCGCGGTTGATGCCCATGCGTTTGATGTTGGGGCATCGCCACAAACACCTTCATGCCTTTTCGGAGCGCCTGAATACTTTCTCTGCTAACGGCATCGTTGACTGTTCATTCGCAGTTGTATGGCCTTTGCGGCGCTGTTCCGTCGTATGAAAGTCGAAGGCATCACGCAGCACGGTTTTCGCCGCAGCTTTCGGGACTGGTCCAATGAGTGCGCACGGGCTGACCGTGCGAGGTTCTAGGCCGCCTGTCGGGTGCTCATGTTGATTTGCCTACCGATGGTCTCGCGGACTGTGCGTAGCCCTAGATAACAAAAGGGGTGTTGCCAATCACGGGGATTGTTCAGGCGCTGAGGTTCGGTGGCTTGAACCGATTGGCTATCCAACTGTTATGCTAGGCAGGGCATTGTGGATCGCCGTTGCTGCCACGGCAGCTTGGCCCATCGCACAGGCGAGTTGATCGAGCCCTTCTGTGAGGTCTCCAATCGCATAGACCCCCTCGATGGAAGTTTTCTGCTTTGCATCAATGATAACGCAACCGCCTTCAGTATGACGAACACCGAGCTTAGCCGCCAGCTCTGTACGAGGGGTCGTGCCCAAAGCGACATACAGAGTATCAAAGTGTTGGGTCTCTCCATTCTCAAGCGTCACGATGACTTCGGAGTCCGACAGTGCCAAGCCAGTCATCGGTGACGCCAGAACGGAGATACCGTCCTTTGCCACCGCCACAGAGCCGTCAGATGGGATCAGCGTGACGGTCAGGGAATAGTGGCGAATGAAGCTCGCCTCGGCAAAGCCGTTCGCCCCACTCCCAAGAACGGCAATGCGCTTGCCGCGGATTTCATAGGCATCACAGACCGGGCAATAGCGGATCAACCCCCGGCTTAGACCCCGATCGTGGTCACTGACCGACAAAGGTGGCCGATGATTGACGACACCAGAGGCGAAGATAACACTGCGCGCAGTCTCAGCCCCGCGATCGGTCGTTACGTGGAACAGGTCTCCCTGCTTGACGACCGCGCTGACCATCCCGTTTTCAAGCGTGGCACCATAGCGCTGCGCGTGAGAGCGCATCCGGTCAAGAAGATCGCGCCCGGAAATGCCGTCCGGAAAGGGTGCCAGATTGTGCGTTTTCGGGATCATCAGGGCCCGCCCATCTTGAGCGTCAAAAACCATGACGTTGCGCAGGAACCGGGCAAGATAAAGTGCGGCAGTCAGTCCCGCAGGGCCGCCACCGATGATAATGCAGTCTTTCATGGCCGGTCTTCCAATGTGGAGGCATCCCTCGGCGCAGATGCTGTTGATGCATCGCTGCCTCGCCAGCTACAGATCAGCGCTCGAAGTGGTCGACTAAAGCAGAACAGCCCACAGCAAGGCCAGAAGCACTAATATCAGCATGAGGGTGCGCTCGGGGTAATAGTGCGCCGCTAGCAGGATATTACCGTCCAGGCCTGAATTGCTTGCCAGCGTAATCGCATTGCGTAGATTGACCATCCTGATCGGATTGTGCGGCGCATCCTGCGGTCTGGCGGGATGGTAGCCAAGGTGCCGGTACTCGCCAGTGGCATCGTCATCGGCCAAAAACGGTTGGCCCTGTATAATCGTCAGCCGGGGATGAAACCCCAATATCCGCCGTAGAGCGATGGCTTCGTTGATAATCCGAGAGATGTGTTCACGTCCGTGGATCGCAACCGCATCATCGGTGATGTCGGTATGCGTGCCTGCCCGGAGATTGCCTTGCCCCTCGCCCAGATACAGATTGCCAAGGCAATTCGTGATCCCGTTTCGCAGCGCCCTGACTTGAACCGGGCCGAGTGCGGCATACCAGCGCTGCGGATTATAAGCCGCCCCGGTGATCGTCCCGCCGACCCCCCGCAGCACGGTTGCTGCCTCACCAACCGGGTTGAACGCATCAAAAAGCGCCTGTAGCGCCTGCAGGCGCTGCTCGGTCGGCGCGCGCAGAACGAACATTGTTGCGCGGCGCAGGAAACTATCGGCCTCGACATGGCGGGCTGGAAATTCGCGATTTCCCATCATGCCAGCACCAACTTCGACAACGCCTTGGGCGATTTCACGGGGTGTTGGTGCCGCTCGCCCCTCTTCGCGATATTGAGCTGTAACCATATCCTCGCGCACCCGTCGATGCGTTTGTGCGCGAAAGGGGGTGCGTGCGAATGTTGGAGGAACACCGCCTGCCGGGCGTCGCGGCGCGCCCCGGTTGCCCAAAACCTGGGTCGCCAACAAACCCAGTAGCGCCAAGCCAAAGGAGATGATCAGAAACAAATGTGCATTGTCACCGAAAAATTCGGCAGAACCATCTTGAGAGGACTCACCCATTTCAAATCTCCAAAACAAGCGCTTCGAAAATACCACCTAGCAGCGAATTAAGGAACGCCCAAGGGGCGGGTTTTAACGGCGCGCGGATGCGTCTGCGGGGAGGAAAAAGAGGGTCAGAAATCCGCGCCGGGGGGATCATAGGTGAGAAGATCTCGCCTGTAGCCTGATTTTCCAACCAATATCAGACCTGTAGGGAGTTCATATGGTGCCGCACGAGGGACTCGAACCCCCGACCCCCGCATTACGAATGCGATGCTCTACCAACTGAGCTAGTGCGGCGAAGACCAATAGCCTGTGCTTTACGGTCGAAGGGCTTTTAGCATCAAGATTTTGCCCTGTGTAGCCCTAATTTGCGCGCCGCCCGATCGCCTCCAGATCAATAACATCGTCCTGCGGTGCAGGCTCCGGGTCGATGATCACGTTAGGTTTGCTGGGTTGACCGACCAGCAGCGGCAGCAGTTCGGCCCCGGTCGCACTTGGCCCACTGGTATCGGGGGGGTCACGCCACGACAGGGTGTCAAAGCCGCCACAGTTTTCGCAGATCGGTGCCCATGTCGCATGGATGGCCTGACATTTGTCGCAGCACCATTGTGGGCCGCGCGGCGCGGTCAGCGCGCGGGCCATCCAGCCTCGCACCACCTGATCGTCCGCCCCTTCGCCGCGCTCAATCGCCGCCATGATCGCCAACGCGCGCTGAGTGGGATGGCGCGTTGGCATATCTCCAAGCGCACGACGGGCAGCGGGAAAGTCTTCGGCGGCGATGTTCAATTCTGCCAGTAACAGTTTGGTCTGGTCATCCTCAGGATGTACGGCTGTTAAAAGTTTAAAGCGTTTCAGCCGCGCTGCGGGCACTTCTTCGGGTTCAATCTCGGCAAAGACAGCGGCAATATCGGGATGCGCGCCGACAGCCCATGCTTTCTTCACGACACGGGTGGCAGATTTCTTATCACCCTTGGCGATGTAGCCGCGCACAGCCATGACCGCTGCAGGGATCAGATCGGGGGACAGCTTGTTGGCCTCTATCGCGGCCTCGCGGGCCTCGATGCTCGCGTCTTCGTCCATCACACCCTTGGCCTCTTGCAGCGCAAGAATGGCGTCTCGGCGGCGATAAACGTCTTTCGGCAGGGCGCCCGCCTTCAACTTGGCACCAAGAGTGGTCCGCGCCCCTTTCCAGTCAGCCTGTTCCGACTGCAGTTTCAGCAAGATATCCTGCGTCTCGGCGTGTTTGGGTTTTAGCGCAAATGCCTTTTCCGCCAGCTTCAACGCCGTGGCTGTATCGCCCTCGGCCAACTGTTGCTGCATCAGGCCCCGGATGCCGACAAAGCGGGATTTGGGGTTGGCCAGCAACGTTTTATAGGCAGCCGTCGCGCGCCGTGTGTCGCCAGCCGCCTCGGCAGTTTGCGCCACCAGCAGGGTCGTCAGTTCGGGTTGCGACAGGTACTTCTCGGCCCGCTGCGCCTTGGAATAGGCCAGCCGCCCCTCGCCCGCCGCGAGAGCCATTACTCCTTCTGACAGGGCAAGATAACCTTTGCGTTCGCGGTTGCGGTCAAAATAACGCGAAATTGCGGTTTCATCCCCGTTCAAGAAGCGGAGGATTGCCACCAACAACCCAACCAGCTTCATCACCAGCCACAAGATGATTACCAGACCCGACACCACGATCACCGCCTGCAACGGACCCAGCAGGAATTCATATCCCGCCACCGCTAAGCGCACACTGCCGCCGGTATCCAGCAACACGCCCGCACCCAGCGTCAACGCGGCAATCACCGCAACAAAGAGCAGAACCTTGATCAGAGACCAGATCATCACTACCCCCTATTGCCCAACCGTTGCCGCAAGTGTCGCCATCGCGGCCTGTGCGGCCAGCCGCTTGTCGGCCAGAGCCAGCCAATCAGCCATGGCGGTACGGCCCACCTCGGGCAGCGCCTGTACCTCGGCGACAGCGGCGGGCAGATCGCCCGCGACCAAAGCCGCCTCGGCGCGCGATAGCACGGCATCAGGATCAGTGCCTTCGCGGGGGGTCAGCGACCGCGCCCCCGACTGACTGCGCAGGAACGTGCTCACCCGTTCCGACCAGCTTTCCCCCATATTCACCCGCAAGGACGCATCCAACGCTGACCGCGCGGCATCGGGGAAATTGGCGGTCAGACTTGCCAGTGTCGGTAGCCCCGTTTCGGCCCCGTCACGCAACACGGCGGGCACCTCCACTTCGCCCAGATCGGTTAGCGCGGTTGCATAAGCCCCACCACTTTCCAGCGCCGCCTGCAACCGACCTATTGCGGCGGCGGCGGTGGCTTTGCGGGCAATCTCTTCGGCTTCGGTCTTCATTGCTGCGGCCTGAGCCTCGGCCTCGGCAAGCCGGGCCTCTGCCTCTGCGGCGAGTTTGGCCATGTCCTGCCCCAACGCGGCCCCGGTGCCTTTCATCGCAGCAACTTCGGCTTGTAGGGCAGCGAGAGCCGCAGGTGACGCCCCAGTACCATCGGTTGGCAGCGCCTCTATCGCGGTCAGGCGGCCTTCCAACTCAGCCAGACGCGCCGCCATTTCGGCACTTTCGGCGGGGGCGGCAGTGGCTAGGGCTTGCTCCAGCCCCTCTATCCGTCCGGCCAGCGTGGCATCCGGTGCCTCACGCGCGGCAAGGCGCTGAAGTTCGGCCTTTAAGGCCTTTGCGTCCTCGGCCTGCCCCGCAAGGCGCGCTTCGATCGCCGAAGTATCAACGGGGGATTCGAGTTTCAGCAGGTCATAGTGCGACGCCGCAAACCCGCCCGCCGCTGCCAACAACCCGCCAAACACCGCAGGAATAAAACCGGATGACCGGGTGGCCTTGGCCGGAACTGGAGTAGGCTGTACCATAGAGGGCGGTTCAGGCGTTGGCGGCACAGGGATATCCTCAACAATGGGTTCGTCCAGGACAACCAATTGCTCGGGATCGGGTTCCCGCATTTCGGGATCAGTGGCATCCACCGCATCCAGCAGGGCCTTGTCAGTTTCAGAATTAGGGCTGTCGGCATCGGCCATCGCAGAGATCCACGCTTAAGCCCGGTATGGCCGGACCCCAAGACATCACCTAATCACCCGGCGCGGCACGGTTCAAGATGGGTGGCGGGTTATCGCCCACTGATCCAGCATTTGCGCAATCGTGGTCAGCATTGCCGCAGCGTCGGGGCTGGTGGCGATGCTTATCAGGGCGGCAGGCGGGCAATCCATGGCAACAGCGGGGCTAAGGGCTGCAATCAACATCGGGGCGGTCGCGTCTTGTGCCTGCAGGCTGAAAAGCCGGGCGGTGCGGGGGGAAAACAGCGGTACCAGAACGGGGTCACTGCCCTGCAACAAAAGTGCGGCCTCTGGCAGCAGGGGTTGCGCGTCCTGATGGTAGACGATGGCCGCATGTGCCTGAACCCCTGCCGCGATTAATCGCGCCGCCACATCGCCCCGGCTCTCTGCGCCGCGCAGATGCAGCAAGGGGCCCGTCACCCCCGCCGCCAGAATCAGCGCAATCAAAGCGTCGGCATCACCATTGGCCGATACCGCGTGAAACCCCGCCTCGCGCGCAGCTTTGGCGGTTTGGTCACCGACGCAATAGGCGGTTCGTGGCAGACCGGACAGGGCATTCGCCATCTGTGCCCCGGTTTCCGATGTCAGGATAATCGCCGTCCAGGGCAGGTCTGGCAGCACAGGCGACGACGGAAAAGGCGCGATCAGGGGTGAGATGACGACCCGCAAGCCCAGCCCGAATCGGTGCATCAGCTGGGAGGCAAAGCGCGCGCTTTGAGCGGCGGGCCGGGTCAGCAGAACGGGCAGAGGGTGGGATTGTCTGGCCATGCCTCAGGTGTTACCTGCGGCATACCCTTTAGGCAACGTCCCCGTATGATCCCAACCCTGACCTTTCTAGGCATTGAATCTAGCTGCGATGATACGGCCGCCGCTGTCGTGCGGCACGTGCCGGGTGCTGGTGCGCAGATTCTATCCTCGGTCGTAGAAGGCCAGACCGCCCTGCATGCGCCTTTCGGCGGTGTGGTACCGGAAATCGCTGCCCGCGCCCATGCCGAACGGCTGGATGGGTGTGTGGAGCAGGCACTTGCCTTGGCCGGCGTTGGGTTACGCGAATTGGACGGTATTGCCGTCACAGCAGGCCCGGGGCTGATCGGTGGCGTGTTGTCGGGGGTGATGCTGGCACGGGGGCTGGCGGCGGCGACCGGGTTGCCGCTGGTCGGGGTGAACCATCTGGCGGGCCACGCGCTGACCCCGCGGTTGACTGATGGGCTGACGTTTCCCTATCTGATGCTGTTGGTGTCGGGGGGCCACTGTCAGTTTCTGATCGCCGACGCGGTGGACCAGTTCCGCCGTCTGGGTGGCACCATCGACGACGCCCCCGGTGAGGCGTTTGACAAAACTGCCAAGCTGTTGGGCCTGCCCCAACCCGGTGGTCCGGCGGTGGAGGCAGAGTCATTGCTGGGCGACCCCCGCCGCTTCAAGTTTCCAAGACCGCTTCTGGACAGACCGGGATGCGACCTTTCCTTCTCGGGCCTCAAAACGGCTGTCCTGCGGGCGCGGGATGCGTTGATCGCCCCGCAAGGCGGGTTGACCGTTCAAGACCGGCGCGACCTGTGTGCGGGCTTTCAGGCCGCTGTTACCGATGTACTGGCCGAGAAAACCGCGCGCGCGCTGGCGATGTATCTGGCGACTGATCCCGTTGTTCCAGCCTTTGCCGTGGCGGGCGGCGTTGCAGCTAATCACGCCATTCGGGAAAAGTTAGAGACTGTTTGCGCCGCCCATGGCACCCGGTTTCTGGCCCCCCCTTTGCGGCTGTGCACCGACAATGCCGCGATGATCGCCTGGGCGGGGTTGGAGCGGTTTCGACTGGGGCTGACGGATCATGCAAACCTGATCGCGCGACCCCGCTGGCCATTGGATGCTTCAGCACCCGCAATGATCGGGTCGGGCAAGAAGGGGGCCAAGGCGTGATCGGTATTGTGGGGGCAGGCGCGTTCGGCACGGCTCTGGCGGTTGCCCTGGCGCGCGACGGCCGCGCTGTGCGGCTGTGGGCGCGCGATGTGGGCCATGTGGCACAAATGCGCAAGACCGGGCGCAACGAGGCGCGTTTGCCAGGTGTGGATTTGCCTGAGAATGTCTCTCTTACCGCCCATATCGCCGATCTGACCGGGGCGCAGGCGGTGCTGCTGTCGCTTCCGATGCAAGCGTTACAGGGGTTTCTGGCCACGCACGGCGCGCATTTGAACGGCCTGCCTCTGATCGCTTGCTGCAAGGGACTGGATCTTGGCACCCTGCGCGGGCCGACGGCAGTGATCACCTACGCTTGCCCGGATTCACCTGCGGCGATTCTAACCGGACCCAGTTTTGCCGCCGACATCGCCCGGGGCTTGCCCACCGCCCTGACACTGGCAGGCGGGGACGAGGCACTGCAACATCTGCTGTCCACCCCCACCCTTCGGCTGTACCGCACCAGCGATGTGACCGGGGCCGAACTGGGGGGCGCGTTGAAAAACGTCATGGCCATTGCCGCCGGGATCGTGATCGGCGCGGGCTTAGGCGAGTCTGCCCGGGCCGCGCTGATGACACGCGGTTATGCGGAAATGGTGCGCTTTGGGCTGCGGCTTGGCGCGCGGGAACAAACTTTGGCAGGTCTGTCAGGTCTGGGGGATCTGGTGCTGACCTGCACCTCGGCGCAGTCACGCAACTTTGCGCATGGTCTGGCCTTGGGGCGCGGTATTGCACCTGTTGCGGCGACTGTCGAAGGGGTCGCGACGGCGCAGGCCGTGGTTCAACAGGCCACCCGTTTTGGCATGGTCACGTCGATGCCTGTTGCCGCTATGGTCGCCGCCGTTACAACGGGTAAGATCAGCGTGGAAGAGGCAGTCCAATCTCTGATGTCCCGCCCTTTGAAAGAGGAATAGCCCATGCGCGTTGCCCTGATCTGCATCGACAACCCCGGCGCCCTACAAATACGCCTTGAGAATCGCACCGCCCATCTGGCGCATATTGAAACCTCGGGAGTGGTGGAAATGGCCGGGCCATTTCTGGATGCGCAGGGGCAAATGTCGGGCAGCCTTGTGATCTTGTCAGTTGATTCGCTAAAGCAAGCACAGGCATGGGCCGATACAGACCCCTATGCGCGTGCCGGGTTGTTCCAGTCTGTAACCCTGACCGAATGGAAAAAGGTCATCGGATGAACCACTGGCTGTTCAAATCAGAACCCGACACCTGGGGCTGGGACGATCAAGTTGCACGCGGTTTTAAGGGCGAGGAATGGCACGGGGTGCGCAACTATCAGGCCCGCAACAACATGCGGGCGATGCAGTTGGGCGATCTGGGGTTTTTCTACCATTCCAACATTGGCAAGGCCGTTGTGGGCATTGTCGAGGTCAGCAAGACCAGCGCCCCCGACAGCACCACCGACGATCCACGATGGGACTGTGTGCATATCCGCGCGGTGCGGCCTTTTTTACGTCCCGTAACGCTGGACACCTGCAAGCAGCACCCGGGGCTGGCGAAGATGGCGCTCGTCACCTCCTCACGGCTTTCCGTGCAGCCTGTAACGCCCGAGGAATGGCATATTGTCTGTGCCTTGGGCGGCCTTGAAGAATAAAATCGCCTGCTGTCATCAATGTTCTTTGTCCAGCCAGATAAAATTTAGTTTCGCAGGGTCTTGATACTGACCGGAGGTTAGACGGATCCACCTAATCGCTGAACTGGCCACAATCATCGATCACCCGCGTGCCGATAAAGAAAGCGCCCGATCACCAGACAGATCAATCAGATCTACCCCCTTCACAAAATCAAGAAATCGGTCACGGCCCGTGCCTGGATTGGCCGCCAACATTGAGGAGATTAACCAATTTTTCATCTGTTTTCCCGAAACTGGAAGGATGACTCAGCCCCGCGCCTTTCAGGATTCCCCAATGCAGTTGTTCGCCCTTGGTGATGAGGCGGACGGAACAGCTCTGGCAGGCCGCTTGCCCAGCTATATCGCCGACCATCGCAAACGCCTGCGCACCCGCTTTGTCGAAGGTGGGGCGACGGCGATGCCCGACTATGAACTGCTGGAACTGGTGCTGTTCCGCGCAATACCCCGGCAGGATGTCAAACCACTTGCGCGGCTGCTTATGGATACGTTTGGCGACTTCAACCGCGTGATTACTGCCCCGCCCGCACGTCTGGCGACGATTAAGGGGGTAGGCGACGCGGTGATCTGCGAGTTGAAAATTGTCGAAGCCGCCGCCCAGCGAATGATGCGGGCGCGGGTTATGAACCGACCAGTGCTGTCAAGTTGGGACGCGCTGCTGGATTATTGTCACACCGCCATGGCACACCGCGAAACTGAACAATTCCGCATTCTGTTTCTAGACCGCAAGAATGTGCTGATCGCCGATGAAGAACAAGCGCGCGGCACTGTTGATCATGTGCCGGTCTATCCGCGAGAGGTTGTGAAACGCGCGCTGGAGTTGAACGCGAGCGCATTTATTCTGGTGCACAATCATCCGTCGGGCGACCCCACGCCATCTGAAGCCGATATCACCATGACAGCGCAGGTACAGGATGCAGCCCAAGTCCTGGGGCTGGTGTTGCATGACCATTTGATCATTGGCAAATCACGCGAGTTAAGCTTTCGCAGCGCGGGGTACCTATGATTTTGCCTGACGTTTGGCGCGGGCTTTGGCTTTTTGTTTGCGCGCTGCAGCGATGCTTGCCTTTTCCAGATCGCCCAGATCCATCAGGGCTTTGGATGGCTGCAAGGCAATGTCCGGCCCCAGCGGTTTGACGAAATACCACGACCGGAATTTGTTATAGGGCGCGTCAGACACCACATCCGTCACCATCAGCGGCACCCCGATCTGCGCCACCAGATGATGCACCGCCCAGACCACCAAGGGCCACGACTCGATATCATAGTCATCCCCCGCCATCACCCCACCGGGCTTCAGCTTGGTATACCAGTCAATCAAGGTGCGGCCGCCCTCCTCGCCCGTATGGGCATAGCCATCACAGTAGATGAAATCAAAGCTGTGGTCATCGAACAGGTCAAGCGCCTGATCGAAGGTCATCCGCAACAAGCGATAGTCTGACAAAAGACCCACCGTGCGCAGGGCGGTTTTGTATTCCTGCACGTTGTGGCCATCGCCATAGATATCAACGCCGATAAAATGGCGAAATCGCCCCGACTGCACCATCCGCGCAGAAAAAGACCCTGCCGCGACCCCCAGTTCTATTCCCAGATTGCCCTTCGCGGGCAGCGGGTCGATCACGTTCCACCGTTCCGTTCCGGCCAAGCGCAGGGTTTGCACCTCTGGCATTTGGCTGGTCGCAATGTCGCGGAGGATATCTTTATACATGTGACACCTTGATGGAAATCCAGCGGTTACAACGGGGCGGGCGCTGCGGCGAAGGCTGGCTTGACCCACAATTCAACCCGGCGATTAAGCTGCCGCCCCGCTGCGGTCGCATCACAGGCCATAGGCAGCGCTTCGCCAAACGCCTCGACCCGGGGCAGGAGGTTTTCGGCTAGATCAGGAGCCGCAAGTTTCAGGGCATCCAGAACACCCGTCGCGCGGATCAGTGACAGATCGAAATTAGCGTCCGCTTGCCCGGACCCATCGGAAAATCCGGCTAACACCAGCGACAGGTCGCGAAATTGCCCGGCAGCGATCAAACGGGCAAGGTCGATCAGATTTTCACGTGAGTTGGCATCCAGCGTGGCGGCGCCATCTTCAAACCTGAAGGTGAGCGACAAACGATCCGCCCCTTCCATCTGATCGACCAACCGTTTCAGATCGGCCAAAGACACGTCTTCACCCGCGCCTTGGATGGCGTTGATCAGGCGCAGGCCATCGGCGGTCATCGGTTGCCGGGTTGTGCTGCGGTCGACGTAACCTGCTGTGGCAATCACGCCTTGGGCCTCGGGCGTGCCGACAAATTCCAGAAACTCACGGGCAAACAAAGACATGCGGCGAGGCGGGGTCAGCAAATGAAGGGGCAGAGATAGCGGGTAATCTTCGGCTTTCACCGCCAGTGCCGTCGCCAGCAGCGGAAAGCCGCAACTGTCGGTAAGGGGCAGCGGCTTGGCCGCCCCACGTGACGCCCGCCCGGTAATCGCCAGCGCCCACGGGTCTTTGGACACGGCCGCGGCAAGGCTGGCAAGATCGGGGTGGATCACGTCAGCCTTGATCGGGGCACCCAGACGATCAGACAAGGCGCGCTGCAAATCGGTGTCCGGGGCTAGTGCGTGCAAGACAATCGGCATATCCGGCCCGCCGATCTGCGCCCAATTGTCAGCCTCACCCGACAGAGCCCGCGCCAGATTCGTGGTCGAAACCTCGGGCGTGGGGTTATCGGTGGCCATCACCGGAACTAAGGCATCCATTGCGATGGTGCGGGTGCCAAACGGCTTTTCTGCCCGGGACGCAATAATGAATTCGGCCCGCCCCGCGGTCAGCGCGGCGGCGGCTTCATCAGGGCGATTGGGGGAAAAGCTGATATCCGCCAGAACCTTGCTTGTTTCAGGATCGGTGATTTGCGCAGCATAGTTTGGCCCGGCTATCAGGGTGTAGGTCAAACCCCGGCTGCGCGCAAACGCAGCAAACAGCGGCGGGATCAGCGCCGCCCCCGCATCAGGCGCACCGACAAAGCGTAGCGTGGCCTTGGGCGCGATCAGATCAGGGCAGGCGGGGCCGTCGCAGATCACACCTTGGGCATCCACAGTCAGCGGGCCGTAGGCGGTGTCGATCCGGTAGAATTCGCCATCGAACCCTTGCAAGATGCCAGACAGCACGATGCCTCCCTCACGGGCAATCAGCGTCACGTCTTGCGCCAACGCAGCCCCCGGAAACAGAAACGCGGCGATCATCGCCGCGAATCTTAGCATCGCTTGCATACAGGCCCCTGACGTTCAGTTCGCCGCGATAGTCAGGTCCGGCACAAGATTTTTCAACACAAGAATGTCGCCAACCGCATCACAGTCGGGCGTCGCCAGTGTCAGGTCGGTGATGTAAACCTCGCCGCCAAAACTCGCGATGGTTTCCCCCAGCAGTTCACGCGCGCAGGTGGTGGGGGTGACGGTAGCCTCGACTATCATATCGACCTTGGCGGCCGGATCGGCGGGATAGGTGTAAATCTCGGCCAGCATGGGGGTATCGACCATGCTGTCGCCCAGAATGTTCAGATAGCCGCCCACGACGGGCGCGCCATCGGCCGGGGTACCCGGGTCCGCTGCCGAGATATGGCCCGGCGCGCCGTAGCTAGCCCCATTTTCCAGCGCGTTGATCTGGAACGCGTCATCGGCCATCCATTGCACGCCAAAGCGGCGCAGGCTGGCGACTTCCGGCATTTGCAGGCTGGCTTGGGTCATGGTTTTGTCGGCAAACAGCACCGACACTTCGGCATCAGCAACCAGTGCTGGCAAGGACACGAACAGCGACCCGGTGGCAGATGTCTTGGCTGTGACCGCAAGGCCAGCGTGGCGCAGAACAACGCGTTCGTTGGAATGGCAGGGGGCAACCAGAGTCAGACCAAGCTGCGCCTGCGGTTCGGCGATCAATTCAAAACTGATGGCGCAAGAGGCCGTCGCGGCCGGGGTTGTTGGGGCCACTTTCGGCGCAATGGGGATGGAAAGTTGCTTTGCCGAGGGCGACAGCACTGGTGCCACATCGGTCAGGGCAGCGGTCTTGACGGCAGGCGCCGCAGGGGCAGGAAGCGCCACGGGGACGGGCGGTACAACAGACTCTGGCCCGGCGGCGACTTGTTCGATTTGGCTGGGTAGCGGTTCCTGGGCCGCGAGAGCCTTATTTTTGTTCATCGTCTGAACCAGATGCCCCGCAGCAAGGGCCACAGACAGTACGGCGACCCCGCGGGCCAATCGGCGCTTCATTTCCATGATCGTCCCCAATGGATAGACTCGGTTGACCTTAGGGATAGCTGGCAAACCGGGCGTTCCAGTGACCAATCCGGGGCCTGTTCAGGGAATGGTTCCACGTTGGGAACAAAATTGTGGCGCAATAACAAAGGGGCGGCTAACGCCGCCCCCGTTAAACCACAATCAGGGCAATGTCAGGCCAGCCGCCCGTGACAATGCTTGAACTTTTCGCCCGAGCCGCAGGGGCAGGCGTCATTGCGCGACGGGTTGCCCCAAGTGGTGGGGTCTGCCTCATCAAACCCGGCCAGACGAGCGGCTTCTTCCGGCAGGGCAACGGGTTCCGGTTCAATAACCGGTGCTGGTTGCTGTTGCGCTGCGTATTGCGCCAGCATGGACTGCTGTTCGGCCTCGGTCAGTGGGCGAATGCGGCCAAGCTGTTCTGTCACCTGAATACGCAGGCTGTTCAGCAGCGTTTCAAACAACTGGAAACTTTCAGTCTTGTATTCGTTCAGCGGGTCCCGCTGCGCATAGCCACGGAAGTTGACGACCGACCGCAGATGTTCCAGCCGCAGCAAGTGTTCGCGCCATTTGCTGTCGATGGTTTGCAGCAGGATCTGTTTTTCGATGTTCTGCATCGTCGCCATACCAAAGGCTTCGGTCTTGGCGGCCATTGCGTCGGTCGAGGCTTCGGCGATGCGTTCACGCACGGTATCCTGATCTGCGCCTTCTTCAGCGGACCAAGCAGCAATCGGCAGATCGAGCGACAGCTTTTCGCGCACGGCCCCGGCCAGCGCATCTGGCTTCCACTGATCAGCGTAGGTTTTGGGCGGCATGAAGTCATCGACCAGATCGTCGATCACTTGCAGACGCATGTCATCGGCAATCTCGGTCACATCTTCGGCCTGCATGATTTCCAGCCGCTGACCGAAGATCGCCTTGCGCTGATCGTTCATCACGTCATCAAACTTCAGCAATTGCTTGCGGATATCAAAGTTGCGGCCTTCAACCTTGGCTTGGGCTTTTTCCAGCGATTTGTTGACCCACGGGTGAACGATGGCCTCGCCTTCCTTCATTCCCAGTTTCGATAGCACCGAATCGAGCCGTTCCGACCCGAAAATTCGCATCAGGTCATCCTCCAGCGACAGGAAGAAAGACGACCGGCCAGGATCGCCCTGACGGCCAGATCGCCCGCGCAACTGATTGTCAATGCGGCGCGATTCGTGGCGTTCGGTGGCCAGCACGAACAGACCGCCAGCCTCCAGCACCTTGACCTTCTCTTCGGCGTGTTCGCCCTCAATCCGGGCGCGGACCTCATCGGGGTGCAGGTGGGGGTCGGCTGCGATTGCCTCCATCACCTTCATCTCGACGTTGCCGCCAAGCTGAATGTCGGTGCCGCGCCCGGCCATGTTGGTGGCGATGGTCACGGCCCCAAGCTTGCCTGCATCGGCCACGATCTGGGCCTCTTGTTCATGCTGCCGCGCGTTCAGCACGTTGTGCGGAATCTCTGCCGCCTTCAGCATTTCTGACAGTTGTTCCGACTTTTCAATTGAGGTGGTGCCGACCAGAATCGGCTGACCAAGGGCATTAGCCTCGCGGATGGTTTTCACCACGCCTTCAAACTTTTCACGGGCGGTGCGATAAACCTGATCGTGTTCGTCCTTGCGCATGACGGGGCGGTTGGTGGGAACTTCGATAACGCCCAGCTTGTAAATCTCCATGAACTCGTCAGCCTCGGTGGTGGCCGTACCAGTCATGCCGCCCAGTTTGTCATAAAGGCGGAAGTAGTTCTGGAAGGTCACAGACGCCAGCGTCATGTTTTCAGGCTGGATGGCCACGCCTTCCTTGGCCTCGATCGCCTGATGCAGACCATCTGAAAGGCGGCGGCCCCGCATCATGCGGCCGGTAAATTCGTCAACCAGCATCACTTCGCTGTCGCGCACGATATACTGCTGATCGCGGTTGAACAGCTTGTGCGCCCGTAAGGCCTGCGTCGCATGGTGCACTACGGTGGTGCTTTCGGGTTCGTACAACCCCTGACCTTCGGGCAGGATGCCAGCCTCCAGCAGACGGGCTTCGATAAAATCGTTGCCCTCATCCGTGTAGGTCACGGCTCGGGCTTTTTCGTCCAGCTTGTAATGTTCTTCGGTCAGCAGCGGGATCAGGGCATCCACCTTCTGATACAGATCGCTGCGGTCCTGGCTTGGGCCGGAAATGATCAACGGCGTGCGCGCCTCGTCGATCAGGATAGAGTCCACCTCGTCGACAATCGCAAAGAAATGGCCGCGTTGCGCCATGTCATCCATAGACGCTTTCATGTTGTCGCGCAGGTAATCAAACCCCAACTCATTGTTGGTCGCATAAGTGATGTCGGCGCGGTAGGCGGCTTTTTTCTCGGCGTCCGGCTGATACGGGTAGACAACCCCGGTGGTCAGGCCAAGCGCGCCGTAGACCTTGCTCATCCACTCGCCGTCACGTTTCACAAGATATTCGTTCACGGTCACGACATGCACGCCTTTGCCTGCCAGCGCGTTCAAATAGGCGGGGAAGGTTGCGACAAGGGTCTTGCCCTCACCCGTTCGCATTTCTGCGATGTTGCCCTGATGCAGGAAAATCCCACCCATCAGCTGCACATCAAACGCCCGTAGGCCCAACGCGCGGCGCGCGGCTTCGCGGCAGTTCGCAAACGCTTCTGGCAGCAGGGCATCAAGGCTTTCGCCACCCTCTTGCACCCGGCGCTGAAACTCGTGCGTCTTCTCGATGATCCCTGCATCGGTCAGCGCGGCAAACTCCGGCTCCAATGCATTGATGGCGGCCACCATCGGGCGCGCAGATTTGACCATGCGGTCGTTCGGTGTGCCAAACACCTTCCGCGCCAGCGACCCTAAACCAAGCATGTTTTTCCCGCCTTGTCGTTCCTTGACATGATCGTGTGAGGCTGTGGCCTTGCCCGCCCTCACCGCCTTCCTTAGAAGAGCCAAGAAGGACCGGTCGGCCCCGTCTCACGCGACTGTCGCGATGTAAGGGGTAGGCCTGCCATAGTCAACGCAGCACGGGTGTGCGGCTTGTTCAGGAGAAGGTGATATGTTGAAAAAAACAGGGATTTGGGCTGGTGTGGTGATGTCGCTGCTGCTGGCGGCCCCGGTTTTGGCTGAAGGCGAGACTGCGGATACTGTAGTCGCCACTGTAAACGGCACGAATATTACACTGGGCCACATGATCGCAGTGCGGCAGGGACTGCCGGCGCAGTACCAGAATTTGGCTGATGACGTGTTGTTCAAGGGCATTCTGGATCAGTTGGTACAGCAAGAGGCGCTGACCCAGTCGATCAAGGACATCAGCAAGAAAGACCAGATATTCCTGGATAACGATCGTCGCGGTTACATTTCGGGCGTGGCCATTCAAAAGCTGATTTCCGGGGCCGTCACGGACGAGGCGCTGCAAGCCGCTTATGACGCCAAGTTCAAAGACGCGGTGCCCGCCACCGAATACAGCGCCGCGCATATTCTGGTCGCGGACGAGGCAAAAGCGACTGAGCTGAAAACCCTTCTGGACGGCGGCGCGGATTTTGCCGATCTCGCCAAGGCCAATTCCACCGACACCGGGTCAGGCGCCAATGGCGGCGATCTGGGGTGGTTCGGCAAAGGCATGATGGTCAAGCCGTTTGAGGACGCCGTACTGACCGCCGAGATTGGCAAAGTGGTTGGCCCGGTCAAATCCGATTTCGGCTATCACCTGATTCTGGTCAAGGAAACTCGGCCCGTAGCCCAACCTACTCTGGATGATCTGCGCGAAGAGCTTGCCAGCGAGATTGAAGGCAAGGTGATTGAGGGGGAAGTGACAAAGCTAACCGCTGCCGCCGCCGTCACCCGTCCCGGCGAATCCCTTGACCCGGCCTTGATAAAGGACGCAACCCTACTGGATAAGTGATCACGACAGATTGGGGGGATACGGTTATGGCGAAGACTGATTGGAAAGCCGCTGCGAAAGCGCTGAAAAAACAGGTCAAAAAACTTGGTGCCGCGGCAGAGGCTGTTGCCGATGGTGTCGTCACCAAGGCAACCAAACCCGTATCCCCTCTTGCCCCCGCCAGTTTTCCCGCGCTGCCGGTGATTGCGGGCGTGGAGTTTGCCGCCGTCGAGGCAGGCATCAAATACCAAAATCGCCGCGATGTCATGCTGGTGCGCCTTGCCCCCGGCACCGCGATGGCGGGCGTGTTTACCCGGTCTTCCACCCGTTCCGGCTGCGTGCGTGATTGCCAGACCAAATTGGCCGCCCGTGTGCCTGCCGGTGTCGGTGCTGCAATTATCGTGAATTCGGGCAATTCCAACGCCTTTACGGGACGTGTCGGCGACGAGGCTGTGGCTGCTGTTACAAGCAGCGTGGCGACCGCCCTCAGCCTGCCGGTATCGCGTGTGTTTTCGTCGTCAACCGGCGTCATCGGCGAGCCTTTGCCGCATGGCAAGATCACAGTCAAAATCCCTGCGCTGGTCCATGATCTGCGTGAGAACGCCATTGAGATGGCGGCCCACGCGATGATGACCACCGACACCTTTCCCAAGGGTGCTGCGGCAATCGTGAAGGGGGACGGCGGCCTGATCCAGATCGCGGCCATCGCCAAGGGATCAGGCATGATTGCCCCTGACATGGCGACGATGCTGGTCTATATCTTCACCGATGCCAAAATCTCCGCCCCAGCGCTGCAAAAGATGCTGTCGCGCAATGTGGATGCTACGTTCAATTCTATTACAGTGGACAGTGACACCTCTACCTCTGACACCCTACTTCTAGCCGCAACAGGGCAGTCTGCTGCAGGGCCGGTCAAAGGGCCGGTCGCCAAGGCGTTTGAGGCGGCGCTGCACAGTGTCATGCAAAACCTTGCACATCAGGTGATCCGCGATGGCGAAGGGGCCACGAAGTTCGTGGAAATTCGCGTAACACGCGCGGCAACAGATGCCGACGCTGCCAAGGTGGCCTTTTCCATCGCCAATTCGCCCTTGGTGAAAACGGCGATTGCAGGCCAGGATCCAAACTGGGGCCGCATCGTTGCTGCTGTGGGTAAATCGGGGGCACAGGCCGACCGGGATCGTCTGACCATCAAATTTGGCGATATTGTCGTGGCTAAGAACGGCTGGCGCAACCCGGCCTACACCGAAGCTGATGGCGCCGCCTACATGCAGCAGTCCGATCTGGTGATCGGCGTTGACCTGGGTCTTGGCCGCGCGGCCCGGTCGGTCTGGACCTGCGATCTGACCAACCGCTATGTTGAAATCAACGCCGACTACCGTTCCTGATATTTTCTGTCCCCAAAAATCCCACGTGGGGGTCCGGGGGAGTGTGAAACTCCCCCGGCGCTCTCAACCCGCGAAGGACCCACAATGAAGATCGTCCTCGTCTCTGCCGTTGCCCTTATTGACCCAGAGGGCCGGGTGCTGCTGGCCCAACGCCCTGCCGGCAAGTCACTGGCAGGCCTGTGGGAATTTCCCGGCGGAAAGGTTGAACCCGGCGAGACGCCAGAGGCCGCCCTGATCCGCGAGTTGCGCGAGGAACTGGGCATAGACACCTGGGCAAGCTGCCTTGCACCTCTCACCTTCGCCAGCCACAGCTATGATGATTTTCATTTGCTCATGCCTCTGTTCGCCTGCCGCAAATGGGAGGGAATCGTTTGCGGAAATGAAGGTCAATCCCTGGCATGGGTTCGCCCAGAAAAACTGCGCGACTATGCAATGCCGCCGGCAGACCTGCCGCTGATCCCAATTCTTCGGGATTGGCTGTAGTACTAAAGTCGATTCTCGCGACCATACGCCCCACATTTCATTTTTGTGTCAAAATTAGGGTTTTATTTGCAACTTTTGGCGTTACTTTGTTCAGTGTGGAAGTTGTTTGGGGGGGAAACCGAATGCTAAGAACCATCACGATCGGCAGTTGCGTCTCAGTTCAGGGTCTTGTTGTCGGACAAATGGCTGATGGCAAAGTGATCGTCCGCGTAGATGAAAAGAATTTTGTTGGGTACCCGGTTTCACCGGTTCGGGTCGCCTGATCCTGCCAGGAACCGCCCAATAGAATTAAAAAGGCCGGGCAGATTGCCCGGCCTTTTTAATTGTGTCTAACGATTAGGCAAGACGCCGCTGAATTTCTTCGCGCTCGAAAATCTCGATCACATCGCCCGGTCGGATATCTTCGTACCGTTCGAACGCCATGCCGCATTCCTGGCCCGAAATGACTTCCTTCACTTCGTCCTTGAACCGCTTCAATGTTTTCAGCGTGCCCTCGTGGATCACCACGTTGTCGCGCAGAAGGCGCACGCCCGCCGAACGACGCGCCACGCCTTCGGTCACAAGGCAACCCGCGACCTGGCCGATGCCCGTAACCTTGAACACCTCTTTGATCGTCGCGTAACCGATGAAGGTTTCGCGGATCTCGGCCTTCAACAGGCCAGAGGCCGCAGCTTTGATGTCATCCACCAGATCATAGATGATCGAGTAATACCGGATTTCGACGCCCTTCTGGTGCGCAGAGTTCCGTGCCGATGCGTTGGCCCGCACGTTAAAGCCGATGATCGGGGCTTTGCTTGCCTCGGCCAGCGACACGTCGGTATCGGTGATGGCACCCACCCCGTAGGACAGTACCCGCACGCGCACTTCATCGTTGCCGATTTTCTCCAGTGCCTGCACGATGGCCTCAGACGAACCCTGCACGTCGGCTTTCACCAGCACCGGCAGCTCTGCCACCGACTGATCGGCCTTGGCCTTGGCCATAAGTTGTTCCAGCGTGGTCGCGGCACCGGCAGCGGCGCGTTTGTCCTTGAT
>JANNNF010000125.1:0-3570 GCA_031398405.1 Rhodobacterales bacterium
ACGCGCCCTTGATCACGGCCTGGGCGGCGGTGGTAATGCTCTCTAAATCCGCGCCGGATTCTGCCATTGCCCCTGCGATCTTATGGACAAACAAGGTGCCCGCCACGCCGCGCGCTTGCGGCAGGTCGGGCAAAGCGATGTCGTCATCGACGATCACCATCGACACCTTCAGCCCAAATGCCCGCGCCCGTTCCGCCGCCAGACCAAAGTTCAACCGGTCACCGGTGTAGTTCTTGACGATCAGCAGACAGCCCGCACGGCCCGTCACCGCGAGTATGCCCGCCAGCACAGCATCGACTGACGGTGATGCAAACACGTCGCCACACACCGCCGCCGTCAGCATACCCGGCCCGACAAACCCTGCATGCGAGGGCTCGTGGCCCGAGCCGCCGCCAGAAACCAACGCCACCTTGTCACGGGTCCAGTCGGTGCGGACCACGACCTTGATATGGGGATAGCCATCCAGCCGGGCCAGACGGTTCCCTGCGGTGCGCAGCAGGCCGTCAATCGCCTCGACAACCAGCGTTTCCTTGGCATTGATGAATTGGGTCATGGGGTTATCCTTGGATACGCGCGCCGCTGGCATCAAACCACAGCGGATTTTCAGGTCGGATGGTCAGTGTCTGGCCGGCGGCCAGAACGGTGTTGGGATCGGTCAGGGTGATCAGGTCATGCGGCCCCATGGTCAGGTGCAGACGGGTCTGATCGCCCAGATGTTCCACCCTGCGAATGGTGGCGGGCTGGCCTTCCCCGACGCGGATATGTTCGGGGCGCAGGCCAATTTGCGCGGCTCCCGGTTTGCCTTGGCCGAAAGCATCTGCAGGAAGCAGGTTGATGCGGGGCTGGCCAAGGCGGCTGGCGACATAGGTGCTGACGGGGGCTTCGTAAATCTCACGCGGGGTGCCGAACTGCACCAAACGGCCTTGGTCCAGCACACCAACATGGGTGGCCATCGTCATCGCCTCGATCTGATCATGGGTCACGTACAGGAACGTGGCCCCCAGCTCAGCATGGATACGTTTCAGTTCCACCCGCAGATCGCCGCGCAGTTTGGCATCCAGCGAGGACAGGGGCTCGTCCATCAGGTAGATGCGCGGATTGCGCACCAAGGCACGGCCGATGGATACCCGCTGCATTTCACCGCCCGAAAGGTTGGTGGCTTTGTTGTCCAGCTTGTGCGCGATGCGCAGCACGCTCGCCACCTCCAGCACCCGTTTGGCGATATCCACCTCGGCCATCGCAATCACCGGGGACCGCAGTGGGAAGGCAAGATTGTCGCGCACGGTAAGGTGCGGGTACAGCGAGTATTGTTGAAACACCATCGCCACGTCGCGCTGCGCGGGCGTGTCATGGATCACGGACGCCCCACCGATCACGATATCGCCCGCATCAGCGCGGTCGAGGCCCGCAATCAGCCGCAGGGTCGTGGTCTTGCCCGCCCCGGTTGGGCCAAGCAACACGACGAACGCGCCGTCTGGTATGGTCAGGCTGATGTCCGACAGGGCCTTGGTCGTACCGTAGGATTTTGACAAACCGCGAAGTTGGACCTCAGCCATGATAGACCCCCGCATTGGCGGTGGTGCGCAAGGCCCGACCTGTGGTTTCGTCAAACACCGCGAGGCTGGCAGTGGTCAGATCCAACCCGACCAGATCGCCCACGCGCGCAGGCTGGCCCGATGGCACCCGCGCCTTGACAGTACCATTGGGCGTGGACAGCGTGATGATCTGGGTGGTGCCAAGGTATTCGGTGGCCTCGATCCGGCCCCGATACGCCGCCGCATCGGACAGATGAACATGTTCAGGCCGCACCCCCAACACACGGGGACCGGGGGAGGCTGCGTCCTGAATTTCGGGCGTGGCAATGGATGTGCCGGACAGGCTGACCTGCCGGTCGCCCGCGTTGACCGGCCCGTCATAGCGCAGGAAGTTCATCGGCGGGCTGCCGATAAAATCGGCGACAAACAACGTGGCGGGGTGGTTGTAGATGTCCTGCGGGGTGCCGAATTGTTCAACCACGCCGTGGTTCATCACCACAATCTTGTCGCCCATCTGCATCGCCTCCAGCTGGTCATGCGTCACATAAACGGTCGTCGCGCCCATTCTGTCATGCAGGGCGCGCAATTCCTCGGCCATATGCTCGCGGAACTCGGCGTCCAGCGCGCCCAAGGGTTCATCCATCATGAAGGCCTTGGGGTTGCGCACGATGGCGCGGCCCAATGCTACCCGCTGACGGTCGCCGCCCGACAGACCCCCCACGGGGTTGTCCAAGATATCGGTGATGCCCAGTATCCGCGCGACCTCGGCCACCTTGGCCTGCACCTCCGCTTTCGGCACACCTTGGCTGACCAGAGGGTAGCTGATATTGCGGCGCACATTCATATGTGGGTAAAGCGCGAACATCTGGAATACCATTGCGATATCCCGCTGGCTTGCTGGGCGCATGCTGACATCTTCGCCGTCGATCAGAATTTCACCGCTGGTGGGCAGTTCCAATCCGGCGATCATCCGCAACGTGGTGGTCTTGCCGCAGCCTGATGGCCCCAGCAGCATGAAGAACTCGCCGTCTTTTATGGTGAAGGATGACCCCTTCACAGCCGTAAAGGCGCCAAATTCCTTGCGCAAATTTCGGATCACGATCTCGGCCAAGGGGCTACTCCGGAAAATGCGAGACAATGATGAACATCACCGTTCCCGCCAAAGTGACGACGAAGGACCATGTGAAGGCCCAAAGCACGAAGGGCTGCATCAGCATGAACACACCAAGGGCGATCAGGACGGTGGCCAAAGCCTCCCATGCGCCACGGCGAAAGGTCAGCAGGCCGTTGAGGAAGGAACTCATGCGTTTGGCCTTTCATACTGGTCCAAATATCCCCGCCGGAGGCATCCGCAGCTTGCAACGGCCACAGGTTTCCCAAGGTCAACACTCATTTGCGCACCGCCCCGAAGGTGATCCCGCGCAGCAGGTGTTTGCGCAAAAGGATGGTGAAGATCATTACCGGCAGCAGAAACAGCGTGGCCCCGGCGGCAACGGCAGGCCAATCCTGCCCGCCGACCCCGATGATGGTGGGAATGAACGGCGGTGCCGTCTGGGCGGTGCCAGAGGTCAACAGGACCGCAAAGGCATATTCGTTCCAGGCAAAGATCAGGCAGAAGATGGCGGTCGACGCGATGCCAGTGGCGGCTTGCGGCAGTACGACTTTGCGGAAGGCTTGAAAGCGGGTGTAACCGTCGATCAGGGCAGCTTCCTCGTATTCCAGCGGGATCTCGTCGATGAAGCCTTTCAGCAGCCAGACCGCAAGGCTGATGTTCACGGCGGTATAAAGCAGGATCATCCCCAAATGCGTGTCTGACAGCCCAAGGCTGCGGTACATCAGGAAAATGGGGATGGCGACGGCAATGGGCGGCATCATTCTTGTGGACAGGATGAAGAACAACAAATCGTCCTTCAACGGCACCTTGAAACGGCTGAAGGCATAGGCGGCAAGGGTACCAAGAAAGATCGACAGCGCGGTGGACCCAAAGCCGATGATGATGGAGTTCAAGAATCGCTCGCCAAATTTCGACGGCCCG
>JANNNF010000119.1:0-7463 GCA_031398405.1 Rhodobacterales bacterium
ACGTCCGAAAGCCAAACCCATTTCCCCGGCAGACAGACAGCTTATGTAACTGTTATCGCCATCAGGGGCACGCAGCTTGGTTTTGCCGCGTTCCGACCCATCGCTGGATTGAATCAGCACACGCGCCTGACCTTTTGCCAGCCAATCCTTGACCTTCTCGTACCCCATCACCGCACGGCTTGCCTTACGCGCGAGGGATATCAACTCGATCGTCCGCTTTAGCACAAGTTCCTCGACCAGATCGGGCAAGCCGGGGTCTGCTTTCACCGGCTCGCGTGCGGCGCGGGAAAACAGGCCCTTCTTGACCGCCTTGGCGATGGCGTCCTTGTCAGCAGACACGTAAATCCCCCGCCCCGGCAGCTTGCCCGCAACATCGGGCACAACAGACGAATCGGGTCCAATAACGAACCGGACCAGCCCGGACTTGGGCTGGCTTTCTCCCGACACAATACATTTGCGTTCGGGTTCGTCCGTCTCTTTTTCTCGGCCGCCGCGTGTCACGGTCTGGGATCCGAGGTCTGAAATCAGACCTCGGCCTCCTCTTCTTCATCGGCAGATGTATCTGCCTGGGGCAATTCGGTCGGGTCAACCCAGCCCAGCATAACGCGGGCCGTCATAACCAGATGTTGGGCTTCCTCCAGACTGACCTCAAACTTCTCTAGCACGCCTTCATCTTTTTTGCGCTGCCCGCCTTCGGTGGTCCAGCCGCCGGCCAGCTCCCAGTCGGCACAGGTGGCGAAATCTTCCAGCGTCTTGATCCCGTCTTTTGCCAACGCTTCCAGCATTTGGGGGGTCAGGCCTTCAAATTCAACCAGGCTGTCCTCAACACCCATCGCGCGGGCGTTTTCCATCGCCTTGGTGTTCGCAGCCTCAAGGAAGTCACGGGCGCGGGCCTGCAATTCGCCTGCGGTGCCTTCGTCGAAGCCGTCAATCGACAGCAATTCGTCCAGATCGACGTATGCCACTTCCTCAAGGTTGGTGAACCCCTCGGCGACAAGCAGTTGCGCCATCATCTCGTCAATGTCGAGGTTGTCCATGAACAGCTTGGTGCGTTCGGCAAATTCGGCCTGACGGCGGGTCGATTCGTCCGATTCGGTCATGATGTCGATATCAAGGCCGGTCAACTGGCTGGCCAGACGCACGTTCTGGCCGCGGCGGCCAATGGCCAGCGACAGCTGTTCATCCGGCACCACGACTTCGATCTTGCCGGCCTCGTCGTCGATCACAACCTTGGACACTTCGGCAGGCTGCAACGCGTTCACGAGGAAGGTCGCCTGATCCTGATTCCACGGAATGATGTCGATCTTTTCGCCCTGCAATTCGTTGACAACAGCCTGAACCCGGCTGCCGCGCATACCGACGCAGGCGCCCACCGGATCAATCGAGTTGTCATAGCTGATCACGGCGATCTTTGCGCGCGAACCTGGGTCACGGGCGACGGCCTTGATCTCGATGATGCCGTCGTAGATTTCTGGCACCTCCATCTTGAACAGTTCGGCCATGAACTGCGGGTCGGTCCGCGACAAGAACACCTGCGGCCCACGCGCCTCGCGGCGCACGTCCTTGATGTAGGCGCGGATACGGTCACCAATGCGGTAGGCCTCGCGGCCAATCTTTTCATTCCGGCGCAGAATCGCCTCGCCCCGGCCGATATCGACAATGACGTTGCCATATTCTTCGCGTTTGACCTGACCATTGATGATCGTGCCCTTGCGGTCCTTGAATTCTTCGAACTGACGGTCACGCTCTGCTTCACGGACCTTTTGCAAGATTACCTGCTTGGCCGATTGCGCGGCGATTCGGCCCAAATCCACCGGGGGCACTTCGTCAATCACCTCATCCCCGATCTGGGGGTCAGCAAGGTGCGATTTGGCCTGCTTGACGGTCAACTGCGCGTGGTGATTCTCGACCCCGTCATCTTCAACAACGGTGCGGATCCGGGCAAATGTGGCGCGACCGGTTTTACGGTCGATATTGACGCGGATATCCAGTTCGCTGCCGTAGCGCGACTTGGCGGCACGGGCGAGGGACTCTTCCATCGCCTGAATCACCAGATCGGGATCGATCATTTTTTCCCGCGCGACCGCCTCGGCGGTTTGCAGAAGTTCCAACTGGTTTGCAGAAGTAATGGCCATCTTGGCGCTCCCGTCAGTGTTTGGTTGGTTCGGGGGTTTCTTCTTCGTCCCCCTCGGATGTCTCAATCTCGTCAAACGCGGCTTCGTCGAAGTTGCCGCTCGCCTTTTTCTGGCGCAGCATTTCGGCAATCAGATCATCGGTCAGGATCAGTTTGGCATCCGACAGCCAATCGAATTTCAAGCCGATGGTCACAGGCTCGCCCGCTTCCTCAATCGTGATCAGGATTTCATCGCCTTCGGTGCCAGAAACGGTGCCCTTGAAGCGACGACGCCCGTCGATCAGTTCCGTCGTCTCAATCCTCGCTTCCCAACCCTGCCACATGTCGAAATCCTTCAACCGGGTCAGCGGGCGGTCAATGCCGGGGGACGACACTTCCAGCACATAGTTTTCTTCGATCGGGTCTTCGACATCCATGATGGCCGACACGGCGGTCGAAATCGTGGCGCAATCGTCAACCTCGATCCCGCCTTCGGGTTTGTCGGCCATGATTTGCAGGATGCGTGTCTTGCCGCCCATCAGGCGGATGCGCACCAGTTCAAATCCCAGCCCCTCGATTACGGGGTTGATGATATCCGCGATCCGGCGGTCAATGGCGGTTTTGGCGATCAGGTCGGACATATCGGTTCCAGAAATGAAAAACGGGCCCACAGGCCCGCCGTGACTTTCGGTAGCATCAGGTTTGGACCCCGACGCCGCTGTTACAGGTGATATAGGCTGTAGGAAGCGGTGATGCAAGCGGTGTTAGCGGCGGTAAACAAAGGCCGTGTCCGCCAGCGATTCGGTTGGCAGATCCGCCAGCATGGCGTCCACCAAGGGCCGCGCGCTGGAATAGCGGCAGACCGGATCAGTGACGTTTGGATCGCCCGCGATGGCCATGGCCTGACAGCGGCATCCCCCGTGGTCGATGTCGCGGCGCGCGCAACTGCGGCAGGGGTCGGGCATCCAGTCGTGGCCGCGAAAGGCATTGAAGGCGGGGCCGCCATACCAAATATCGTGCAGCGGTGTTGTGGTGGCGTTCTGGAACGTCAGGCCAGGAATGGTGGCTGCCGCGTGGCAGGGCAAAACCGTTCCATCGGGCGCGATGTTCAGGCCCGTTGACCCCCAGCCTCCCATGCAGGCTTTGGGGAAATCGGCGTAGTAATCCGGCGGCACGAAATCCAGCACCATACGGCCATGCCAGTCTTTGCGGGCCTGTTCGACGGTCCGTTTGGCGTGGATTACTTGTTCGCGGGTCGGCAGCAGATGCGCGCGGTTTGGCGTAGCCCAGCCGTAGAACTGCACACAAGCCACCTCGATCCGTCGCGCGCCAAGGTCAGCGGCAAAAGCGATGGTGGCGGGCAGGTCGTCCATATTGTGGCGGTGCATCACCGCGTTCAGCGTCAGTGGCAAGCCCCGTGCGGTGATCGACCGGGCGATCACCAGCTTGCGCTCAAAGCCACCCTTATAGCCACCAATCTTGTCAGCCACCGCTGCCGTCACGCCTTGCAGGGACAGTTGCACATGATCCAACCCCGCCGCCTCCAGCGCATCAAGCCGCGCCTCGGTCAGACCGATACCCGAGGTGATCAGGTTGACGTAAAGGCCCGAGGTGCGCGCACCCTTCACCAGTTGCTCCAGATCACGGCGCGAGGCAGGCTCACCACCCGACAGGTGCAGTTGCAACACACCCAAAGCCGCGGCGTCGTCAAAAATGCGCAGCCAAGCGTCGGTGGAAATTTCTGCTTCGCGCGCCAGCAGGTCAAGCGGGTTGGAACAATAGGGGCACGAGAGCGGGCAACGATGGGTCAGTTCGGCCAGCAAGGCAATCGGCGGCGCAGGGCGCATGATGTCATCCCGCATTGGCATCGTCCAGCAGTCGCTGTGATTGCAGGTCGGCAAGAAAAACCATCACGTCCGCCGCGATTTCCTGCGCAGGTGCGCTATACTTTTCTGCAAGGTTAAAGACGATGTCTTCAGTCGTGCGCACGCCATTGACCTCATTCAGTATCGCCTGCCCGATGGCATCAAGGATCACCGCCCGCTCTGGCCCCAACAGCACTGAAACGCCCCGCACGCGGTCGTCATGCAGTCGTACACCACGGGGTAACAGGGGTGTCATAACTGCCCCTGGCCCGGTTGCCATGCGCCGGGTGGGATATTGCCCTTAACATAACCATGCCACAGCGCGTCCAACTGCACCCACAGCACCTCTGTCTTGAAAGTCAGCGCAGCGATGGCGGCGTCCTGGTCGGCCCGCGTCTTAGCATGATCAAGCACCCAGTTCAGGGTGAAGGCGACGTCCTTTGGGGCCTCGCCCAACCGGTGTTGAAAGTACGATATCGTCGCCGGGTTGGCAAAGGCATAGTGTTCAAGCAACCCTTCGATCCGCTTGGTGTGAATGGCCGGGGCGAACATCTCGGTCAGGCTCGATGCCATCGCCGCAATCAACGGTTCGTCCCGAACATAACGGATATAGGCATCGACTGCAAAGCGCACGGCAGGCATCACCCCTACGCCAGACGCCACATAATCCGGGTCGAGCCCCACCCCTTCGGCCAGTTTCAGCCAACGGCGGATACCACCGCCCTCAGCTTCGCCGCCATCGTGATCCTCGATCCGGCTTCGCCAGATGCGGCGCAGATGGGGGTCGGTACAGCGCGACATGAACGCCGCGTCCTTCATCGGAATGCGGGATTGATAATACCAACGGTTCAGCACCCAAGCCTGAACCTCATCCATCGTACAGGCTCCGGAATGAAGGCGATGGTGGAACGGGTGCAGGTCGTGATACCGCTCTGGCCCGATCTGGCGAAGGCGGGCCTCCAGTGTTTGGCGAGTCAAGGACTGGTCCGTCATAGCGCCACCTCCATTCCGTCATGGGCAATTTCCCACCCTGCCGCGACGATTGCGCCCTGTTCGGCACTGTCTGGCATTAAGACAGGGTTTGTGTTGTTGATGTGTGTAAAGATGCGGCGCGCCTTCAACCCTGCCAAGCGCGCTAGGCTTCCCCCCGCCCCCGACATTGCCAGATGCCCCATCCGCGCGCCAGTCTTGGCCCCAGTGCCCGTGCGCTGCATATCATCATCGGCCCAGACAGTGCCATCAAACATCACCACATCAGCCTCGGCCAAGGTCGCACACAACCAATCCGGCAAATCGGCGCAACCGGGCAGATAATGAACAACGCCGCGGTCAGATGACAAACGCAGGCCGATGGTTTGATCCCCTATCACCTTGGTGTCCGGAGTGCCGGATTCCAGATAAAGAGCGATCTTTCCGGGCACCGCATAGGCCGTCACCTCTAGGCCCGGCAGAGGATAAAACGGCTGATCCAGCACAATCGCATGCTGCGTCACCAAAGCGGGGTCCAGCACACGGAACACCGGATTATCGTCTAAAACCGCCAGAGTGCCTGGGGTGGCAAAAAGCCGAAACGGCGTTTTCTCACGCAGCGTCAGCAGCCCCGCGATATGATCGACATCAGCATTCGTCAGCACCACCGCTTGCACGGGGCTGCCGCGCAAGCTCACAGGATGCAACACAGGAGTTGCGGCCATCTGAGCCCGCAGATCGGGCGAGGCGTTCAGCAAAGCCCACGCCGCACCGTCTACCGTTATTGCCGCCGAGGATTGAGTCATCGGCGCAATTACCCCTGAGCGCGCGGCGCGACACAACGAACAACCGCAGTTCCACTGCGGCAACCCGCCGCCCGCGCCGGCACCTAGTGTTCTGATGATCATCCTTGCGGGTGATCAGACCAGATCGTCTTCGCGACGGTCGTCTTCCGACGGGCCGTACATGTTGATCTCCATGCCGCAAGCGATTTGCTTTAGCACCGGTTTTGTCCAAGCCATTGTCATCGTCCTCCAGTTTTCACGGATCCAAAAAGAATCTCGCACGTTGAACACTACGTTGCAACGCGAAGCGCGGGAACTGGACATTAGTATGACCGGCAAAGCATCGCGCATCGCGACAGAATATGGCAATTCGCCAGGTCGTTTCATTGCCCTTGCGGCGGCAAGCTGCGATACTGCTAGAGCTAGTATATACGAGGTCGGCGTGACACCTTTTCGGCACCTCCACAATCGTCCTTGGATTGCAGCCCTTCTGGTGGCCGCGATGGTGGCCGGGCCACAGGCGATGGCCCTGGACGCGATAGACTTCACTGTGGCGGGCGGAGACACGAAGTTGTCCAAAAGCCTGCGTGCGTCATCCTTGCTGATCGGCCAGCAAACAGATGGCGTGACCGATGCGCAAGATCTGTTTGCGGCAGCGCGCGCCGATTACGCCCGTATCCTGGCGGCACTGTATGCGCGCGGCCATTATTCAGGCGTGATACGCATCCTGATTGACGGGCGAGAAGCGGCGGGCATTGCCCCCCTTGATGCCCCTGCCAGCATTGGCCGCATTGAGGTAATGGTAGATCCCGGCCCGGTGTTTGCGTTTTCGACCGCCCGTGTGGCCCCTTTGGCCGCCGAGACTGAACTGCCACCGGAATTTGCCCCCGGCGAAACCGCTGAAAGCGGTGTGGTTGCCCAGGCAGTCACGGCGGGCATCGACGGCTGGCGCGACCAAGGTCATGCCAAGGCCGCCAGCACCCGTGAAGATGTGACCGCTGACCACGCCCGCAACACGCTGGCCGCCGATATTGGCCTGACCCCCGGCCCCCGATTGCGCTTTGGCCGCTTGACCATTACCGGCTATGAACGAATGCGCGAAAACCGCATCCGCAAAATTGCGGGCCTCAAAGAGGGAGAAGTTTATAGCCCTCTGGAGCTGACCCGCGCCGCCAACCGCCTGCGCCGCACTGGGATTTTTGCATCCGTGGCGCTGACCGAGGCCGACCAGATCACAGCCCCCGATCTGCTGAACCTTGACCTTGCGGTGGTCGAGGCCAAGACCCGCCGCTACAGTCTTGGGGCCGAGGTTGCCAGCAGCGATGGGCTTTCGCTGACGGGGTATTGGTTGCACCGCAACCTTCTGGGTGGCGGCGAACGACTGAAGGTCGATGCCAGCATCACCAATATCGGCACCAAAGTCAGTGGTATCGATTATGCACTCGGCGTGACCATTGACCGCCCAGCCACCCTAACACCCGACACAACCGCCACCTTCAAGTTCAAGATCGCGCATGAGGATGAAGTGGATTATTTCGCCAATATTGGCGAGATCGGTCTTGGCTTCACCAACATCTTCAGTGAAACGCTAACGGCGCGGGCCGGCGTTGATTATACCTATGCCAAGGGCCGCGACCCGGGGGGCAGGTTCAACACCAGCAACCTGTCGCTGCCCATTCGCTACGCGAAGCTGGCTGCGGTGGAGATGGAGTCGGAGATGACCGATGACCG
>JANNNF010000133.1:0-2688 GCA_031398405.1 Rhodobacterales bacterium
CCGGTCTTTCCCCGATTTGTGCCGCGAGAAATTTTAGCTGTGACATGCCGGAACTAAAACTCTTCTTGGCGGGTTCTATGTCTGCCCACTTTTACAAGGTCAGATCGAGCCGAAAACCCCTTAACCTTCCACTTGGAGAGCGCTTAATGGTGGCGACACTTGTGCCCGATACCGTCCGGACAGAAACAGATAGCTGCCAAATTTCCAATCTCTTGTGCCTCATCGCAAAGCAAGACCGAGTGGCCTTTGGTGAACTCTACCGCATCACGTCAGGGAGGATGATGGGTGTGATGCTCCGCATGCTGGGCAGCAGGGCAGGCGCGGAAGATGCTTTGCAAGAGGTTTACTTGCGCATTTGGCTGCGTGCGCACAGTTATGATAACGCGCGTGGAAACGCCGAGGCATGGATTTTTTCCATCGCCCGCTATCACGCAATAGATTTGCTTCGGCAATTTTCCCCGCTCACCGATGATATTGAATTGGACGGTCTGACAGCCGCGGGCATAGATATTGAACAACGGCTCACCGCTCGCGCCCATTCTCGACAGATCGTGGAATGTTTAAGAATGCTCGACCCAGAGCAGTCTCAGGCATTGCAGGCAGCTTATCTGAATGGCCAAAGTTATGCTGATCTGGCGCGACATTACCAAGTTCCGCTCAACACGATCCGCACAAGACTGCGCCGTAGTTTGCAACAACTGCGCCGCTGCATGCAGGGTCAGACCCTGCCGTTGCCCAAGGAAGATGCGTACAGCGTCAAATCGAACGCCTGAGGACTGGTCTTCTTGAGAACCCGCCGTGCAACTGAGGAAAACCAGAAGTCGCACGTGTAGCCGAGAAGACCAAGGTCGCAGAGACGAGCGCCACCTCGAACCTGGTGGCGGGCCGCATCGAGTTTAGGCCGGGCTGTAACCAACGACATGTAGAACTCTGGCGCGGCGTGCCCAATCACTCATGAGAATTCAGGTTTGACCTGCACATCTAACGGCTGAGGCAAGCGCGCCTGCGGAAAACCACGCAAGATCTACAACAATTCGATGAGCGACCTATTCCATCAAGAAATACCTCGGTCCATTCCTTGTCAGACGTTCGACCCGAGGAAGCAGGGCGCTCATCACGTCCAACCGCCCGTCAAACAGAACCTCTGCCCGCCAGCTGTAAACGCCGGCACCCCTCTGGCCCTCCGCTTGCTTAGATTGGCTGCTACACCCCGCCCAACCCAAAACCTGCGTGATGCGGATACTTCTGCAATTCCCTGCGGAAACTTTTGTCGCGCTACACTCACGCATACTTACCCACAGAAGATTTCTGCACAAAGCGCTTTACAGACTATCCCCCAGCCGACACTATATCTAGTAAGGTCGGTATAACTCTACGCTGAACCTTGGCAGACACCCAGCTTCTTGTGGGTCCAGGCCTAGAAGAAGCTTCATCATGAGGCCGGCCATGTCGCTTTCCGAAGATTTCCTGCTCGCGGATGATCTGCATCCGATCGACATCGTCGAAACCCTGGCCGAACACCATGCTTGGGAGTTTGACCGTGTCACCGATGATCAGATCGCCATGGCGGTGGAGGGACAGTGGCGGACCTACTCGCTGACGCTCGCATGGTCGGCGGCCGATGAGACGTTGCGGCTGATCTGTACGTTTGAGATGGAGCCGCCGGAGGATAAACTGGCAGGCCTTTATGATGTGCTGAACCGCTGCAATGACATGGTCTGGACCGGAGCCTTCACCTATTGGGCCGATCAGAAGCTGATGGTATGGCGGTATGGCTTGTGTCTGGCGGGCGGTCAATACGCGTCGCCCGAGCAGATCGACAAGCTGATTTCCAGTGCGGTCATGGCGGCAGAGCGGTTTTATCCGGCGTTCCAGATGGTGTCCTGGGCCGATCACACCCCGGCGCAAGCAATGAAAGTTGCCATTGCCGAAGCTTACGGGCGGGCTTAGCGGCCGGTCTGAGCCCAAACATCACTTTTCAACCGATGTCGGGACGAAAAGTGATTAAAGATTGCCGTAAACCGCTTTAACCTGTCCCCGGGAATACAGGGGGTTGCATGACGTTGGATGTGGTTGGCCGGGATGGCCTTGTGTTGCTGGGATGCGGCAAAATGGGCACGGCTTTGTTGACGGGCTGGCTTGCGGCGGGTGTGCCTGCGGCATCTGTCTGGGTGATCGAGCCACACCCGGCGGAGTGGTTGAAGACCTCGGGCGTGCATTTGAACGATGGCATCCCGGCAAGCCCTGCGGTCGCCCTGCTGGCGGTCAAGCCGCAGATGATGGGGGCGGCGTTGCCAGCGTTGCAGGCGCTTGGCAACGGTAAGAAGCTGGTTGTGTCGATTGCCGCAGGCACCACGATTGCGAGTTTTGAGGCGGTCTTGGGCGCGCAGACGCCGATTGTGCGCACCATGCCGAACACCCCGGCAATGGTCGGGCGGGGCATCACCGCGATCTGCGGCAACGCGGCCACGTCTGACGGCGATCTGGACCTTGCCCATGCGCTGATGGCCGCCGTGGGGCAAGTGGTGCGGCTGGACGGAGAGCATCAGATCGACGCGGTCACCGGGGTGTCCGGGTCTGGCCCGGCCTATGTGTTCCACCTGATCGAGGCGATGGCGCAGGCGGGTGTTGCGCAGGGGCTTAGCCCCGGTGTGGCGATGCAGTTGGCGCGGGCTACGGTCTGCGGGG
>JANNNF010000222.1:0-5907 GCA_031398405.1 Rhodobacterales bacterium
CCATAATCCGCAGGATTTCGAACAGATATTCGACGTGCTCGATGTCTGGTTCGACAGCGGTTCCACCCATGCCTTCGTGCTGCGCGACCGCCCCGATGGCACGACCGATGGCCTCGCCGATCTGTATCTTGAAGGCACTGACCAGCATCGCGGCTGGTTCCATTCGTCCATGCTGCAATCGTGCGGAACCAAGGGCCGCGCGCCGTACCGGGGCGTGCTGACCCACGGCTTTACACTGGATGAAAAGGGCATGAAAATGTCCAAGTCGCTTGGCAACACCACGGCCCCCCAAACCGTGATCGATGAATACGGCGCCGATATCTTGCGCCTATGGGTCGCGCAGTCCGACTACACTGCCGACCTGCGCATCGGTAAGGAGATCCTGAAAGGGGCCGCCGACAGCTACCGCCGTCTTCGCAACACCCTGCGCTTCCTGCTGGGCAACCTCGCGGGCTTCACCGATGCCGAGAAAATCGACCCCGCAAACATGCCCGAACTGGAGCAATGGGTGTTGCACCGTGTGGCCGAACTGGATGCCGAGGTGCGCAGTGGTTATGCGGCCTATGATTTCCAGGGGGTGTTCCAGAAACTGTTCGCCTTTGCCACCACGGACCTGTCGTCGGTCTACTTTGACATTCGCAAAGACGCACTTTACTGCGACCCCACCACCAGCCTGCGCCGGCGTGCCGCGCGCACGGTGCTGGAGATCCTGTTCCACCGCCTGACCACTTGGCTTGCGCCCATTCTGGTGTTCACGATGGAGGAGGTCTGGCTCTGCCGCCACCCCGGCGAAGGCAGTTCGATCCACCTGACCGATATGCCCGACACGCCAGCAGAGTGGCTGAACCCCAGCCTCGCCGCGAAATGGGAAGCGATCCGCGCCGCCCGCCGCGTCGTCACCGGCGCGCTGGAGGTGCAGCGCACCGCCAAGGTAATCGGGGCCAGCCTTGAGGCCGCGCCAGTGGTGCATGTGACGGATGCAACCCTGTTAAAAACCCTGCAATCGGTTGATTTTGCAGACCTTTGCATCACGTCCGGTCTTACCCTGACTGCGGAGGCTTCGGATGGATTTCAACTGGCCGATGTGCCCGGACTTAGCGTGATCTTTGCCCATGCGACGGGCGAAAAATGCCAACGCTGCTGGCAAATCCTGCCCGATGTTGGCACGCACCACCACCCGCACACCTGCGCCCGCTGCAGCGGGGCGCTCGGCTAAACCCAACGGCTTTGCCGGTCACATGGACCGGCAAAGCGACCCCGCCGACGCCTGCATCCGCAGTCGTGACTGGCTGTCAGACGCCCCCGGATCGCGGATCAGCGCGTCGGCGTCATAACGGGTAAGCCCGATGTCGAGCAGCAGATGGTCATCATCGCGCGCGAGGATCGGCGACAGTGCCCGCTTGACCACAGCCCGGTTCCGGGCCACGGCAACCATGGTGATGATCGCGGACAGGACAGGGTTCAAGGTCATGGACTGGGCTCCTTCACGGGTGATCTGGCCCTAATTTGCACTCCCGCTTGACATAAGACAAACGAATAGACCTAATGGCTGACATAACCAAAATGAATGGCACGTCATGATCCCGCTCGATTCCGATCTGATGCGCGCCTTCCTTGCCGTGGCCGATACGGGCACCATCACCGGGGCGGCTGATGTGACCAACCGCACCCAATCCGCCGTTTCGATGCAGATCCGCAGGCTGGAGGAAAGCCTCGGCCAGCCCTTGTTTACCCGTCTGCCACGCGGGGTCGCGCTGACTCCGAGGGGCGAGCAACTGCTGCCCTACGCCCGCCGCGTGACCAGCCTGTTGGATGAGGCCGCAACAGCATTGCGTGAAAAACCCCTCGAAGGGCCAGTGCGCATTGGTATCCCGGACGAATACGCCGAAACCATCCTGCCCCGGGCCTTGGCCGCGTTCTCAGAACGTCACCGGGGGGTGGAGGTGACGGTGCGCTGCGATTTCACCAGCCCTCAACTGGCGGCCCTGACCGCCGATCAGCTTGATCTTGCGGTAATTTATGACAGCAGTCACACTTCGGGCGATGAGGTACTGGGGATTGACCCAACGGTTTGGGTCACGTCGATCACCCACGCCCAGCACCTGCAAAACCCGGTGCCGGTCGGCGTCTATTTTCGGTCCGACTGGTGCCGCGACTTTGCATTGCGGTCCTTGGACCAGCAAAGCATCCCATGGCGCGCGGCGTTTGAATGTGACACTTCAGGGTCATTGCGCATTGCCGCGCGCACGGGGCTTGCCATTGCGCCCATATCCCGCAGCACCATTCCGCCCGGCTGCCGGGAACTCACCGCCGAGGACGGCTTCCCCATCGTAGACCGCGCCCGCATCGTGCTGCGCCGAAACCCGCGCGGCACCTCGCCCGCCATCGACGGGCTGGCCGAGATGTTGCGGGTGGCCTTCCGACCGTTGGCGTCCGCATGACGTCCGCGTGCCTGCACTCTCCTCTCGGTCCGCTGACCCTGACGGAAGCGGAGGGAATGATCACCCGGCTGGAATGGCGTGAAAGCCATGATCCTTTGACCCAACTGCTGGCCGAGGCAATTGCGCAGCTACAGGCCTACTTCGACAAACGCCTGACCCAGTTCGACTTGCCACTGGATTGGGGCAGCGGCCTGCACGAAAAAACCCGCCGCGCGATGGCCGCCATTCCCTTTGGCGATACTCGTACTTACGGCGATCTGGCCCGTGACCTGAACACCCCGGCCCAAGCCATCGGTCAGTCCTGCGGGGCCAACCCCATCCCAATCATCATCCCCTGCCACCGCATCCTTGGCCGAAAGTCGCTTGGCGGCTTCTCCGCCCCCGGTGGTGTTGAAACCAAGGTCGCCTTGTTGCGCCATGAAGGGGCGGCAGGACTGCTGCTCTGACAGTCATCATCTGCCCATAAATTTCCCCGCCGGAGACTCTGCCCTGTCAGCAGACCCGCCATTCCCCTTGCGAACCCGCGCCGCCAAGCATAGCCAAAGCACCGTACCATCCCGAAAGGCCCACCTGTGACGATCGGAGTTTTCGCAGCCGTCCTCGGGGCCGCTTTCCTGCACGCCTTGTGGAACGCGATGATCAAGGTCGGCGGATCCAAGATTGGCACCATGGTGATTTTGTCGATAGCGGAAATTCCCATCGGCATCGCGGTGGTAATGTTTCGCCCGGCGATTGATCCCGCGGCGATCCCTTGGGTGATCGGGGCGGGTCTGACGCACTTCGCCTATAAGTTTTTCCTGACATACGCCTATGAACGCGGCGATTTGTCCCGTGTTTACCCCATCGCGCGTGGGGCGGCCCCCATGGTGGTGGCGCTGGTGGGGGCGATGTATCTGGTCGATGCGGTGGCGTGGCAGGAATATGCGGGCATAGTTGTGCTGGGGTTTGGCATTCTGCTGATGTCACGCGGCGTGTTCACCAGTGGCGAGGACCGCAAACTACTGCCCTTCGCCCTCGGGTCAGCGGCGGCGACGGCAACCTATACCCTGATCGACGGCATGGGCGCGCGGATATCAGGCGAGGCGGTGGCCTATGTCGCCTGGGTCTTCATCGCCGATGGCGTCATCTTTACCACTGGTATGGTGGCGCTGCGGGGCTGGGGCGTGATTCCGCGAGACGGGCGGTCATGGCGGCTCGGGTCGGCTGGGTCGGCCGCCAGTTACGGTGCCTACGCGGTGTCAATCTGGGCTATGACCGTTGCCCCGATTGCGGTGGTGGCAGCGCTTCGCGAGACGTCGATCTTGTTCGCGGTGCTGATCGGCTGGCTGGTGTTTGGCGAGCGCATGACCGGCGAAAAAGCGCTTGCTGCCACCGTGATTGTCGCTGGAGTGATGCTGACGCGGCTGTAGATGCGGATTCTCTACGCGGTCTTTACGCCGTTTATCGGACCCTGTGGCCCTTGCTTTGCGGAATGATCTGCTGTGCGACCCCCGCCAGCATCAAGTAGACCGAGGTAATGATCAGCCCCCAGTGCGCCCAGCTTGCCTCGTGAAAATCGACCCACGCCGCCCATCCGGCAAATACCACCCAAGCCAGTGCCATCGGCAAAGTGACCTCGCGCCAGCGTTCGGTGCGCACCGGGTGCACAAACTTCAGGTTCAAAAACATCGCCAGCGTCAGCGCAATGACCAAGCCCAGAATAACCCAGTACGACGGCGCGATTGCGAACAGCACAAGGACCACCATGTTCCAGCAAGCTGGGAAGCCCGAAAAGGACTTATCCTTTGTTTTCATGCGGGTATCTGCGAAATATATAACTGATCCGTACACGATCACGATGATGGCGATCCAGCCCGTCCAGCCCGGCAACAGGCCGGATTTAAACAGCGCATAGGCCGGAATGAACACATAGGTCAGGTAATCGACGATCAGATCCATCAGCACACCGTCATAGGTGGGCCAGTTTTCAGTCACGTCGTAGCGCCGGGCCAAAGGCCCGTCGATGCCATCGACCAGCAAGGCCAGCACCAACCAAAGAAACATCATGCTCCACTTGCCCTCGACCGCCGCCAACATGGCAAGCATCGACAACACCGCCCCAGTGGCGGTCAGCAAGTGAACAGACAGGGCTTTCATACGCACATTCATATCGCTTTGATGCCTCAACTTGCCGTCTGGCGCAATCCATCAGAAACGCTGGACTATCACCTCGGATGCGCCTTTTCATAGACTTCCATCAACCTTGCGGCATCAACGGCAGTGTAGGCTTGGGTGGTGGAAAGCGACGCGTGGCCCAGCAATTCCTGAATGGACCGCAGATCGCCTCCAGCGGTCAGAAGGTGGGTGGCAAAGCTGTGACGCAGGGCGTGTGGCGTGGCGGTGGCGGGCAAGCCAAGCTGCGCACGGGATGTTTCCATCGCCTTCTGGATCAGCCTAGGGTTCAGGGGGCCACCGCGTATGCCCCTGAAAAGTGGTTCTTTTCGGGTCAGATCATGCGGGCATTGGCGGACGTAGTCTGCCACAGCCGCCCGCGCGACCGGCAGCACGGGCACCAAACGCTCTTTGCCACCCTTGCCTGTGATGCGCAGTGTGTCGGGCAGCGGATTGGCGGCACCAGTTAGGCTCAACGCCTCGGATATCCGTAAACCGCAGCCATAAAGCAACGTCACCACCGCGATGTCGCGGGCCGCAACCCAAGCCTCAACAGGGTGATCGCCCACAGAAACCATCATCGCGGCGGCGGCATCTTCGGTCAAAGGACGGGGCAGTTTTCGGCGGAATTTGGGTGACCGGGCCACCAGAACTGTGGTCGCATCCATCCCTTCACGGTCGGCCAGCCACGCGGTGAACCCTTTCACGGCTGACAGCGCACGGGCCAAGGACCGGGCTGAAACTCCGCGCCCGCGCACGTTGGCCATCCAGGCGCGCAGATCGGATTGCGGCAAGCAGGCAAGACTGCGCAGGCCTTCGGTGCCGCCGCGATGCTGGGTCAGGAAGGCCAGATAGTCTGTCACATCGTGGGCATAGGCCGTCACGGTATTGGTTGCAGCCCCATCCAGCACGCGGATATGCGCAAGCCAGCCCGACACCGCATCGCGGGCGGCGGGCGACAGCGACAGGCGGTCTACGACAGCCATCGCCGCATCGTCCGTTCAAAGGTGCCGGCGAAAAAGGCAAGCAAATCTGTACCATGCGTAGGTTTGAACTGGTGCGGGTCTTCTGCCCCCATCACCAGCATGCCCGGCAGACGCCCCTTGCCAAAGTCCAGTCGCATCAGGGCTTCAGACCGGATGTAACCCGTTGTTTCACCATACAACTGGTCCGAATCCGGCATTACCTGCCGCAGCACAACCGGGCGCAGCGACACATTACGTCCCCCCGACAGATATTCCGCCACAAAGCCCGGTTCGGCCACAAACAGCACATCCCCCAGGCGGCGCAGGGCCGGGTCTTTGGCTTCTTGTAC
>JANNNF010000326.1:0-13010 GCA_031398405.1 Rhodobacterales bacterium
CCATGTTCTGGTCCATCGCGCGGCAGGGATAGGGACCGGAGGCAAGAAGGGCGCGGGTCTGTGCCTCGCGCAACTGGCCTTGGTCCACCACGGTAAACAGGTCGATCAGCACGCCTTCTTCCGATATATGACGGCTGTCTGGGGGCGACGATCCCGGGGTGCGGCCACCGATATCGGCATGGTGCCGCGTGATCCCAGCCAGAAGGCGGGCGCATCGCCAATGAATACGGGTGTGATCACCGTCACATCCGGCAGATGGGTGCCACCGTTATAGGGTGAGTTCAGCATATAGGCATCGCCCGGCTTCACCGTGCCCGCCGTGGCCTGCATCACCACTTTGACCGCATGGGACATTGATCCCAGATGCACCGGCACATGCGGGGCATTGGCAACCAGATCGCCGCTGGCATCAAAGATGGCGCAGGAAAAATCGAAGCGTTCCTTGATGTTGACCGACCATGCGGTGTTTGCCAGCGTCGCGCCCATCTGGTCTGCGACCGACATGAAAAGGTTGCTCATTACCTCCAGCAGCACGGGGTCGGCCATGGTTCCGGCGGCAGGGGGGCGGATCATGGCTGCGGTCCGCTCTAGGATAAGATTGGATTGCGGGTCGATGCGGGCGGTCCAGCCTTGGTCTACCACCGTGGTACCTGTGGTCTCGGTTATTATGGCGGGGCCGAGGATGAGGGTTTCGCGACCAAGTGTGGCGCGGTGGTAAAGGGGCACCTCGCACCACGCGCCCTGCGTCCAGACTTGGACCGTGCTGGCAGGGGCGGTGTCGGCCGGCGCGGGCATATCCGGCAAGGTCGCACCGTCGCCAATCGCCTCGACCGTCAGCATTTCAAACAGCAGGCCGCGTTCGGGGGATATGAAACCAAAGCGCGCCAGATGGGCGGCCTCGAACGCGCTTTGCATCGTGGAAATGGGCCCGAAGGGCACCTCAAGCGCCTGATGCGAGCCTTGATAGCGCAGGTGGGCCCGGGCCTCGATCCGGGGGGAGTGTATGCCCTGGGCGGCAAGATCGGCGGCAGCTTCGGCTGACAAGACCGCGACCTGAGCCTCGGCGCTGTCAGTGAGGAGGGCGTCGAATTGCACCTCGCGGTGACTGCGCACCTCGGCCAGGCCCATTCCGAAGGCTGATAGAACGCCCGCAAACGGGTGCAGGAAAACCCGGCGCATCCCCAAAGCATCGGCCACAGCACAGGCATGTTGCCCCCCCGCCCCGCCAAAACATTGCAGCGTATAGCCCGTAACATCATGACCGCGCTGAACGGATATCTTCTTGATCGCATTGGCCATATTGTCGATGGCGATACGCAGGAACCCTGACGCCACATCCTCGGGCGTCTGTGCGGGCTGTCCGGTGGCTGTGGCAATCTCGGCGGCAAGGGCGGCAAATCCTGCCTGCACCACAGCTGCATCCAATGGCTGATCCCCGCCCGGCCCAAACACCGCCGGGAAATGCGCAGGGTCAAGGCGGCCCAGCATCACGTTGCAATCGGTGATCGTCAGCGGCCCGCCGCGGCGATAGCAGGCAGGCCCCGGGTTGGCCCCCGCACTTTCCGGCCCCACACGAAAGCGGCCGTCGCGGAAGGTACAGATCGACCCGCCCCCTGCCGCCACGGTGTGAATATCCATCATCGGCGCGCGCATGCGCACGCCTGCCACCTCGGTTTCGAATGACCGCTCATAGCTGCCCGCGAAATGCGACACATCGGTCGAGGTGCCGCCCATATCAAACCCGATCAGCCGGTCATACCCTGCCGCCATGCCGGTGCGCGCCATGCCGACGATGCCGCCTGCCGGGCCAGACAGGATGGCATCCTTTCCTTGGAAGCGCGCCGCCTTGGTCAGCCCACCGCTCGACTGCATGAAAAGCAATTGACCCGTGGCGCGGCCAAGGTCCAGCGCGCCTTCCACCTGTGCCACATAGCGGCGCAGGATCGGCGTCAGGTATGCGTCCACCACAGTAGTATCGCCGCGCGCCACCAGTTTCGCCAAACGGCTGACACGGTGCGACAGCGACACTTGGGTAAAGCCGACCTCTGCCGCAATCTCGCCAATCCGCCGCTCGTGAACGGGGTTCAGGTAGCCGTGCATCAGCGCCACCGCCACACTGCGCAGGCCGCGCGCATAAGCGACCTGCAAGGCCGTGCGCGCGGCCCCTTCGTCAAGGGGGGCAACCTCGGCCCCATCGGCATCGAGACGGCCAGTGACCTCGGCCACCCCTTCGTGCAGCAGATCGGGGCGGCGGATGTGCAGGTCGAACAGGTCTGGCCGGGCTTGGGTACCGATGCGCAAAAGATCTGCAAAGCCAGCCGTGATCATCAGCAACACCCGCTCGCCACGACGTTCCAAGAGGGCGTTGGTGGCGACGGTGGTGCCCATTTTGACCGCAGCAATTGCGCCATTCGGAATGGGATCACCCGGCCCCAGCCCGATGGCCTCGCGGATACCCTGCACTGCGGCATCGGCGTAACGTTCGGGGTTCTCTGACAGCAGTTTCAGCACCCGAATAGCGCCGTCCGGAGCACGCGCGACCACATCGGTGAAAGTGCCGCCCCGGTCGATCCAGAATTCCCACGCCATGTCTGCGCCCTCGCTGTTGTGCCCATGCGTGATCTACCCTGCGGCGGGCGTCAAGACGCACTGCGCAACCGCCCATCCAAAGCGCTTTCAAAGCTATCGCGGTTTTCATCACAATTTGCAGGGTCAAAGCGGTTTCAACTTGCGCAACCCGGGACAGAGCGACATTTTCAGCCGCAAAAATTCGCCTTGGGCAATCGTTTCTGAAAGGAACAAGACATGACCATCCGCGTGACCGTGTGGGGCGAGAACGTCCATGAACAGAAAAACAAGGTTGTGGCCGGGATTTACCCGATGGGCATGCACGGCTGCATCGCCGATGCGCTGAACCGCAATGACGGGCTGTCGGCCAGCACGGTGACCCTGCAAGATCCCGACCATGGGCTGAGCGATGAAAAACTGGCCGCGACTGATGTGCTGATCTGGTGGGGGCATGCGGCGCATGGCGATGTCGAGGACCGCATTGTTGAGCGGGTTTGCGACGCTGTGCACGGCGGCATGGGGATCATTTTCCTGCATTCGGCCCATTTCGCCAAACCGTTCAAACGGCTGATGGGCGCGCCCTGCAACCTGTCCTGGCGCGAGGCCGGCGAAAGGGAACGTCTGTGGGTCACATCGCGCAACCACCCGATTGCGGCCGGTTTACCCGACCATTTCGAGCTGGAGAATGAGGAAATGTATGGCGAGCCGTTCGGCGTGCCCGAACCGATGGAGACAGTCTTTATCAGCTGGTTTCAGGGCGGCGAGGTGTTCCGGTCCGGCCTGACCTACAAGCGCGGGGCAGGCCTCGTGTTCTACTTTCGTCCCGGACATGAAACCTATCCGACCTATCACGACGCGAATGTGCAGCGGGTGATTTCCAATGGGGTAAAATGGGCGTTCAACCCTGCGGCGCGCATCGCGAACCCGGGGGATGCACCGAACACTCCGGTCGATCGCGCGTTGGAGCCGTTGGTCGAACGCGGCCCTCGCCTGCACCATGACGGTGAAGCGGGGTACCGCTGATGCAACCCGTTCGTATGCTGATCATCGGCACCGGCGGCATGGCCGCCAGCCATGCCGGGTGCTTTGCCGCCATTCCGGGAGTAAGTGTGGTGGCCGGTGTGGACACGCGGCCGGATCAGCTGACGCGGTTCCGCGAGACCCACGACATCCCGCAAGGGTTTGCCTCGGTCGATGAGGCGTTGGCCTGGGGGCAGTTTGATGCCGCAACCAACGTGACACCCGATGCCGCCCATTTTGCCACCACAATGCCGGTCTTGGCGGCAGTCAAGCATATCCTGTGCGAAAAGCCGCTGGCGACCAACGCCGCCCATGCGCAGGCGATGGCCAGGGCAGCAGCGGCAGCAGGCGTGGTGAACATGGTCAACCTCAGCTACCGCAACGTGCCCGCCTTGCAGACCGCCGCCCACATGGTTGCCGATGGAGCCATTGGGCAGGTCCGCCACTTTGAGGCATCTTATCTGCAAAGCTGGCTAACCCAGCCCGCATGGGGCGCGTGGGATATTGAAAGCCAATGGTTGTGGCGGCTGTCGACCGCACATGGGTCGAAGGGGGTGCTGGGCGATGTTGGCATCCATATTCTGGACTTCGCCACCTTCGTAGCCGGGATGGACGCGTCAGAAGTGTCCTGCCGCCTTGCCACCTTCGACAAGGCGCCGGGGGGCCGGATCGGCGACTATGTGCTGGATGCCAACGACTCTGCCACCATGCAGATCGTGCTGACCAACGGTACGCTTGGTACCGTGTCCGCCACCCGCTTTGCCAGCGGGCATTTGAACGACCTGCGGCTGCGCATCTATGGCGACAAGGGCGGATTAGAGGTACTGTTTGAAGGTGGCCAAAGCCGCCTGCGCGCTTGTCTGGGTGACGCCTTGACCCGTGCCGAATGGCACGAAGTGACCTGTCCTGTGCCCCCCACCATTTATGAGCGGTTCATCGCGGCAATCCGGGGCGAGGGGGCCGCGACGCCAGACTTCGCACGCGGTGCGGCGCTGCAACGCCTGCTGGACCGGGCCGAGGAGTCGTCGAGACGAGAGGGGGTTAGTCTGGCAGTGTAACAGGTGTAACCAGCGTCGGGCGGAGGTTTCATACCCCGCGCAGGTTTGTGCCAAATCCGCTTCCCCATTGGGATATTTGGGCCAGTGTGAACGGGTAGGTAGGGGGGATATGTTTTGGATCATAAAGTTCTGGCAGCCCGGGCCGCCGCCGAGATTGGCGCGGCCACGGCGTGCGTTGATCCGGCGCAGATGCAGGCTCTTGCCGATGCCATCATCACGGCCCACCGTGTTGCGCTGTATGGGGTCGGGCGCGAGGGGCTGATGATCCGGGCCTTGGCGATGCGGCTGTACCATTTGGGGCTAGACGCGCATATGGTCGGCGATATGTCGACGCCGCCGGTCGGCCCCGGCGATCTGTTGCTGGTCAGCGCGGGGCCGGGGGATTTAAGCACCGTCAACGCGCTGATCGGGGTGGCGAAGGGCGCGGGTGCAGGCACGGCTTGTGTGACCGCACAACCTGACGGCCCCGCTCCGCGCGCCTGCAACACGGTGCTGGTGATCCCGGCGCAGACTATGGCGAACGATCAAGGGGCGAATAGTGCACTCTTGCCGATGGGATCTGTGTTTGAGGGCGCGCAATTCCTGACGTTTGAACTGCTGATCCTGAACTTGCGTGATCGTATTGGCAACAGCGCCGAGACCATGCGGGCCCGACATACCAATCTGGAGTGACTTAGATCGTTTGAGATTTAATGGTGGACCCAGAGCGATTCGAACGCCCGACCCTCAGATTCGTAGTCTGATGCTCTATCCAGCTGAGCTATGGGTCCACTGTGCGGCGATGTAGCGGCCCCGGCGGCACATTGCAAGGGTGAAAACACCGGACAAGTCGTGGGTTGTTACGCAATTGCGGCAGGCTCGGCGGCTTTGGGAAGGCGGATAAGGAACTCGGTGCCCTCGCTGTCGCTGCGGATCAGGTCCAGTTTGCCACCGTGGCCTGCCACCAGCTCTGCCGCAATTGCAAGGCCAAGCCCCACGCCGCCTTTGCGCGCGCCACCCTGAAAGGCAGCGAACAGATGCTCGCGCGCTTTGGCGGGCAGGCCGGGGCCGGTATCGCCGACGCGGATCCACCAGTGGGTGATGTCCTCTCCCGCTGCGATTTCAATCGTGCCGCCCTGCCCTACGGCCTCAAGCGCCTGCCGGGCGTTGCGCACCAGGTTGGCCAGCACGCGGAACAATTGTTCATGGTCGGCGCGCAGATACAGGTCAGGGACCACGTCGATCACCACCGACACCGGCGACTCCGTACCCAGACCTTCGCCATCCGCCACATCCTCGACCAGCCTGCGCAGCGCAAAGCGTTTCAGCGATGGCGGCGGTTCTTCGGCCTTGCCAAAGGTCAGCGTTGATTCGCACAAAGACACCGCCCGGCTGATCGAATTGACCAGCTTGGGCGCAGACCGGGCCACGGCAGGGTCTGTACTGCCTTCGATCCGGTCCGCGAACAGTTGCGCCGTGGTCAGGATGTTGCGCAGATCGTGGCTGATCTTGGCGACCGCCCCGCCCAGTTGGGCAAGGCGCTGCTTTTGCCGCAAAGCCCCAGTCAGTTGAGTCTGCATGGTAGCGAGCGCTTCCTCGGCGACACGCAATTCCGCAATCCTCGCGGTAGGGGCGATCACGCGGCGAGCATCCTCGGGGGCCTCGGCATAGGCCTGCATATGCAGCACAACCCGTCGGATCGGCACCACCAGCAGCCGCTGCACCGCCAAAAACAACAAGAACCCTGTGACAGCTGAAATCAGCGCCGAAAGGGCCAGAATCCGCACGCCGTAATCCACCATCGCATCGCGCAAGGGTTTGGTCGGCATCGTGATTTCGATCAACTCACCGCCCGATTGCACCGGGTTGCCGATCACCCGGACAATGCGGTTGGTGGGGTCGGCAAGACTGGCAAAGGCATCGCTGATCAACTGCCATGGGCCATCGGTTCGCAGATCGTAGCTTTCATACACCTCTGCCGGGATCGGCGAGGACAGTACCAGTTCGCGCACCTCATTGCGGCGCAGCACGACGTTGTAGACGCCAGCATTGCGCAGCAACTCAGCCTCCAGTTCCGGCATGATCATCTCTTCGGTGGCAAGCTGGGTCAGCGCTGCAATCTGGGCCATCTTAAGCCGATCCATCATGACATCCGCCCGGACCCGCGCGATGGAGGGGACGAAGATAAACACTTCGGCCAGCATGACAAAAGCCACGGTCAGCAGCAGGAACCGCCCCGACAGGGTGTTCATAAACCCGCCTCGACCTGACTGCACCCAAACGCCCTTTCACATTGGCTCAAATATCCTCGGGGGGTCCGGGGGGCAGATAGCCCACCGGCGGTGCCAACACGCGCTAGGGCAAAAACCGTTGCACCTGCCGCACCACCCATTTCACCTTAGCGTTATCAAACAGCTGTGGGGAGAAATAGGTTCCCGTTGCACGTTTCGACACCTCGCCATAAGTCGGGTAAGGTGCCACCATACCCGCGATGGCCGACATCTTGAGCCCGCAAGACAACGCAAGCGCCCAAAGACCTATCAGTTCTCCCGCCTGCGGCCCCACAATCGAGACACCAACCGGGCGCCCTCGCACAACCATGACCTTGATCAGGCCGCGGGCCTTACGGTCGGCAATCGCGCGATCATTGTGGGCCAGATCGGCGCGCACCACGGTCAGAGCGTCGCCATGGGCCTTGCGGGCGTCGGCCTCGGTCAGACCCACCTGCGCCAATTCGGGGTCGGTGTAGGTGACCCATGGGATCGCGTTGGTGCTGGTGCGGGCGGGCAGGCCCAGCACCACCTGCCGGATCACAATGCCCGCATGATAGCCCGCCACATGAGTGAACTGCAGCCCCCCCGCCGCATCACCCACGGCGTAGACGCGGCGGTTAGAGGACCGCAGGCTTGCGTTTACCGTCACACCCTTTCGGGTATAGCCTACGCCTGCGGCCTTCAGGTTCAGCCGCTCCAACGCCACTTGCCGCCCGGCGGCCAATAACAGATGGCTGCCGGTGATCTGCCGTTCGCCCAGATCAAGAGTGATAGCCCCAACCGTGCCGGATACCGCGGTAACAGACGTATCCTCAAGCACCACCACGCCCTCGGCGCGCAGGTTTTCCAGCACCACAGCGGCCATTTCCGGGTCATCGTGTCCCATGGCCTTTGCGCCTTCGATCACCGTCACAGCACAGCCCAACCGCCGATGCGCCTGCGCCATTTCCATACCGATCGGCCCGCCGCCGATGATCAACAGATGGTCAGGGCGGTCGCGCAGGGCAAAAATCGTCTCATTGGTCAAATAGGGCACGGCGTCCAGCCCGGGAATGGACGGAACAAATGGCCTGCTGCCAGTGGCGATGATGAAACGGCGGGCAGTGATGACATCCGGGCCAGCTTTTACCTGAGTTGGCGACAAAAACTCGGCCCAGTCGCGGATGACCTGCACGCCAAAGCCTTCGAAACGCTCCTGACTGTCCACCGGAGCGATGGTGGCGATCACGCCTGCCACATGGTCCTTCACAGCGGCAAAATCCACCACCGGGTCCACCGGGGCAATCCCAAACGCCGCCCCCGACCGCATAGCCTGCGCGGCCTTCCCCGCCGCCAGCAGCGCCTTTGACGGCACACAGCCTGCATTCAGGCAATCGCCGCCCATCTCGCCCGCCTCGATCAGCACCACCTTGGCACCCATCTGCGCGGCCCCTGCCGCCACCGACAGCCCACCAGACCCCGCCCCGATGATACAGAGATCCGTGGTAATGTGCGCCATGTCAGCCGCCTTTCCGCAAGTATTTTATAACGATAGGCAAAGCCGACAATGCCGCCAGCCCTAGAATCGGCCCGATGATATGGGGCGCAAAAATAATCGACAGATCAGGCGTTTCGCCCCGCGCAAACACCTCACCCAGCCCCGCACCGACCGACGTGAACACCAGCCCGCCCGGGATAATACCTACAATTGTCGTCACCACAAACGGCAGCAATCTGGTCCCAACAAATGCCGGAATCAGGTTGGCTAGGAAAAACGGCACCGCCGGCACCAGTCGCATCATAAGCAATACTGACCATTCGTTGTCGCGCAACCCCGCCTGCAACCGCGACACTGCCCCACCACGCGCGGCAATGCTGTTAGCCACGCTGGCTCCAAACCCTGCACGCGCCGCCAGAAACACTGCAACCGCCCCCACAGAGGCCGCCGCCACATTAAACAAAACCCCCGGAAACAAGCCGAACAGAAAGCCGCCGGTAAGCGTCGCTATCGTGGCACCCGGCAGACTGAACGCCACGATCACCACATAAGCAGCCATAAACGCCAACACCGCCCAAAGGTAATGCGCATCGCGAAATGCCAGCAAATCCTCTCGATTCTCGGCCAGCGCGCTGAAGCTAAGCTGATCGCGCAGCGCAAAGGCCCCGATCAGGGCACCCGCAAGGCTGATCAGGATCGGCAGTTTGCTCGCCAGATTGGCAGAAGCGGGACGGTCAGGGTCGGTCATGGAATACTCTTTGCAGCCCACAGGCAACGTTGTGTCACCATCGACCATCCCTTCACGCGGCGATAGACCCTTCACGCCGCAGTGATCTTTGGTGAACATGGGGTCAGCCGCCTGCAAGTCGCATAAATTTGGCCGAACCTGCGTTGACTTAGGGCAGATGCGCCCTTAAAGACCGGGCTTCAACTTACCCGCCCTCGAATCCCGACGGGTTCGGGCACCCGTCTGATGGAGGCCGCTATGAAGCGCACATACCAACCGTCGAACCTCGTGCGCAAGCGTCGCCACGGCTTTCGGTCCCGCATGGCTACCAAAGGCGGCCGTCTTGTGCTGGCTGCTCGCCGCGCCAAGGGTCGTCATAAACTGTCGGCATAAATCTTGGCCGATCCTGGGATCGGTCCTGAGAGAGTCCACATGACGCCGCCAAAGGACATGGACGCACGGCCAACTGCCGCCGCGTCCGCCGCACCTTCGGCGGTTTTGTCATGCGAAAAGGCAGTGATCGAGACCCTGCGCAACCGACCGGACTTTTTGCGCGCAGCCCAAGCGCGCAGGCAAGGTACCGGCAGCTTTCTGTTGCAGGCGCGTTTGCGCGGCGATGAAACAGCCATTATCCGCATCGGGTTTACCGCTTCCAAGAAAATCGGCAATGCAGTGGCCCGCAACCGCGCAAAGCGTCGGATGCGTGAAGTGGCCCGTGCCATTCTGCCCAAACTCGGCAGTCCCGGCTGGGATTATGTGATCGTGGCCAAACCGGGTGCCACCATAAGTCGCGCGTATACCGACCTGCTCATCGATCTGGAATCAGCCCTGCGGTCGGTTCACCGCCCCAGACCATGACTCCGCTGGCCTATGCCCTTGCCCTGCCGGTGCGCGCCTACCGGTTGCTTGCCAGCCCTTGGGTTGGCCATGGCTGCCGGTTTCAGCCCACCTGTTCGGTCTATGCGCTTGACGCTTTGGCCCATCACGGCGGGTTAAAAGGGGGGTATCTGACCATCCACCGGATTTGCCGATGCCACCCTTGGGGCGGGTCCGGCTATGACCCGGTGCCGGGCACCGACCGCACCAAGGACGCGGAATAGAGAAAATCTTCAACAATTGATCCGCGCCGATTAACTTTGCAGTCAGGCTGATTCTTTACCTTGCCGATATGCGGGTCCGTTTTGACCCGCCGATTGCAGGGAATGGAGAGTATGCAGGACAAGTCTGGGTCGGCAATCGGTGTTGGATTTCGCAAGCTGGCAACTCTGACCAGGCGGCCCGAAGCGATGGTTTGCCTGCCCGCCGTCACATTGCTGGCGTTTTGGGCGGGTGGCGAACGCGGGCTGATCGGGCTGGCCCTGGGGCTGCCGTTGCTGTGCCTGTTGGCCGGGGCGTTCCGGACAGCTGGTCAGGGCGGCGCGATGCCGGATGGCTTGTCAGGTCTTGCCCTGCGGCCGCAGATCATCGCCTCGATCGACGCCATCTTGCAGGACGCCCCCGATACGGGGCACACCACGGGGTGTCTGGTGGTGCTGTTTGACGACCCTGATGTGCTGCTGGACCGTCATGGCCGTGCCGCACAGGCAGAGGTGCTGACCCGTTCAGTGGACCGCATTTGTGGGGCTTTACGGGGCGGCGATACCGTGGCGCAACTGGAAGGTGGCGGTTTGGCCGTGGTTCTGGCCCCGGTGCGCAGGCTTGATCTTGAAGTGATGGTGCAACTGTCCGCTCGCCTGCAAGAGGCTGTGACCCCTGCCGTCAGTCTGGGGGCCGCCCGCCTCTATACAACCTGTTCCATAGGGTTCTGTATTGGCGACCGCGCCCCAGAACCCAATGGAAAGGCCTTGCTGGACGCCGCCCAGATTGCAGCAGATGAGGCCCGCCGTCACGGCCCCGGGGCCATCCGCGCCTGGGCACCCGACATGGCCCGTACCCGGGCCGACCGCCATGCCATTCGTGACGGGTTGGAGGTGGCGCTGGATGAGTCACAAATCCGGCCATGGTTTCAGCCGCAACTGTCCACCGATACTGGCGAGATTTCAGGGTTTGAGGCTTTGGCCCGCTGGCACCACCCAGACCGTGGCATCCTGCCCCCCGCTGATTTCCTTTGCCAGATTGAAGATGCCGGCCTGTCGGAACGTCTGGGTGAGGTGATCTTGTTCCATGCGCTTTCGGCCCTTGCACGGTGGGACAAGGCCGGCCTGCGCGTTCCAACCATCGCGGTGAACTTTTCGGCCACTGAATTGCGCAACCCAAAACTGGCGGACAAGTTGAAATGGGAGTTGGATCGCTTCAACATGACCCCCGACCGCCTAACCGTAGAAATACTGGAAACCGTGATCGCCAAAACCGACAATGACGTGATTGTGGCCAACATCGCCGCCTTGGCCAAACTGGGATGCGGCATTGATCTCGATGATTTCGGCACTGGTCATGCGTCGATAACCACAATCCGGCGCTTCGCCGTGCGGCGGCTGAAGATCGACCGCAGCTTTGTCGCGGCGGTGGATTGCGACCGGGACCAGCAGTCGATGGTTTCGGCCATTTTGTCGCTGGCCGAAAGGCTGGGGCTGGAGACGCTGTCCGAAGGTGTGGAAAGCCCGGCGGAACACACGATGCTGGCGCAGCTTGGCTGCGGCCATGTACAGGGCTTTGGCATCGCGCGCCCAATGCCATTTGAGGACACGCTGGACTGGATCACCAAACACCGTGCCCGCCGCACCGCGCCCCCCCGCATCGGCCATAAAGCGCGCTAGGGGTCCTGGCACTTGCGTTTGCAGGGAATTGACGACACCAAAAGGCCTGCACTGGCGAAACCGCTTGACCTTTGCCGCCCCCTATCGTTGAAGCACCGCTGACCCATTTTCCAGAAACGGTGTTGTCCCTATGGACGATCAGAACAAAAATCTCATCCTCGCGACTGTGCTCAGCTTCCTTGTGATTCTGGTTTGGTTCGTGCTGTTCCCGCCGCCCGAGCCGGTGGTGGACCCTAACGCCCCCAGTATCAGCGCGACCGAGACGCCAAGTGTCGCTGACCCCGCGACCGCCGCTCAGCCTGAGGCCGCGACCGTCGTCGCCAGCGCCCCGCGTCTGACGATCAACACCCCCAGCCTGTCAGGTTCGATTTCGATGCAAGGCGGACGGATCGACGATCTGTCTCTGAAAACCTACCGCGAAACGCTGGACCCGGCCTCGCAGATTGTGCGTTTGCTGTCGCCTGTGGGCGAACCAGAGGCATACTATGCCCTTTATGGCTGGGCACCGGGGGGCGCACTGGCCAACACCGATGTGCCAGGGGCCAATACCGAATGGAAACTGGGTGCCGGGGCAACGCTTGCCCCCGGTCAGCCCGTGACCCTGACATGGGATAACAGCAAAGGCCTCCTGTTCACCCGCACTTTTGCCGTTGACGACAGCTTTATGTTTACGGTGACGGACAGCGTGCAAAATACCAGCGCAGCCCCTGCCACATTGCAGCCGTACGGCATCATTGCCCGCCACGGCGTGCCGTCTGATCTGCAGAACATCTTCGTGGTGCATGAGGGCGTGGTTGGCCGCGTCGATGGCGCGTTGACCGAAACCAAATACAAAAACGTGGCTGATCTGCCGCTGGTCTCTGGCGAGGCCGGTATGGCAGAAGTGCAAAACGCCGCCACTGATGGTTGGATCGGGTTCACCGATCATTATTGGATGACGACGCTGATCCCTGAACAGGGTAAGCCCTTCACTTCGGTGACTAAATTCACCCCCGCTGCGGCTGGCGACACCACTGCTGGCGTGTTCCAGACCGAAGTGCGTCAGCAAGTGCTGACCGTTGCCCCCGGCGCGTCAGGCCGATCGCCGCGACCTCATCCGGTCGCCACGCCAGCCCATACTCAGACGCATTGGTGATGCTGATCGCCGCAGGC
>JANNNF010000412.1:0-2346 GCA_031398405.1 Rhodobacterales bacterium
GAACCTGTCAATGCGGTACTGCGCGGATTGCACAACTGCCTTGGCGCCAAAGGCAGGCAGCATTCCCGCAGTGAAAAGTGCCAGCGCCTCGTCCCCCTCAAGGGAATTTCCGGACGGGCCGAGCCAGACGACCGACAGAACCTCGGCATCCGGCCAGCGTCGCGCGATCTGAACAGCAAGTGACCGGAGTGCAGGCTCGTCGAGAAAATAGAGCACCTCGGACAGAACAATCAGGTCATGTCGACCATCCGGCAGCTCACAGGGCAAATAGGAATGCACGAAATGACCCCCGGGCACGGCTTTCCGCGCCGAGTCCAAAGCCGTGTCTACGGCATCCACGCCGGTATAATGGTCACAGAGCGGCGCAATGTGGCGGCTAAGCTCGCCATTGCCGCATCCCACCTCGAGCGCGCTGCGGTATCTGGGACGGGCCAATGCGTCGACTGTGGCGCGAAATTTAGCCTGCTCATAGGAACTGCTGCGAAATCGCCAAGGATCATCGCTATTTCGATAAAGAGCCTCAAGCTGAGATTGCAGAACACCCGTCATGGCTGTCCTCCTTGATCGGACATGAAAAACAACTCGTCTCGTTCGGTGAAAAATGAAGCGAAACCCGGCGGCATCTCAAAACCGTCGGGATCATCGTCAATCAGCAATCCCTGCTGGCTACGGTGGGCAGCGATGGCGGCAGACTTCATCGGCCTGTAGGCCGCCGTCGGCACCCGGACTGCGTGTGTCCCCTCCGGAACAGGCGCAGTGCCACCACCATGCCAGCGTGACCAGACAGGATAGAAGCACAGCCGAAAGGCAGGAAGTCGCCGCGCAATCTGCCGACCGATCTCGGCACCCGCCAAATGGTCGCAATGCGGGTCCAGCGGCGAAGGCGCCAACAGCAGCCCTGACCCGGCTGCGCGAGCGAGGTTGAGAATGGCCGCCAAAATAGGTTCGCTGACCGTTAGATCACCGTCAGGCGCGCCGATCCAGGTTACGTCGGACTTGGCTCCCCCGAGGTGGGTGACAGCTGCACAAAGCTCCTGCCGCCGCAATGCCGCCAGTTCCGCAGACTTCATCGTTTTCGAGGCGGGATGGGAAGCTGCTCCATCCGTAAGACAGACGACATGTGCCCTTGGCACCGAACGCTGGAACGCCGCTGCCAACAAGCCACCACAAGCGAGGCTTTCGTCGTCGGGATGTGGAGCAAGGACCAACACCGATTGACCACCCAGCAGATCGGCGGATGTGACGGCAGGGATGTCGTCATCGGTCGGCACCGTGATCACGGCAAGGTCAGCAGCCCGCATCGGAGCCACCGCTGTTCAAAAGTTTGGAAAAGGCCCCAGGCTGATTCAAAGCCCAGCTTCCGCTGCGATGCATAAGGGCGTCTCGCGCCGCCTGGCGCATGTAGGTTGCGAGGTCGCGTGCCATGCGGCCAGTCGGCGCATCCATGTCGAAATGAGGCAGCCCGACGGCACGTTCTACGCAAGCGATCGCATCCTGACCGACATCTTCTGTCAGCAGTCGCGCTTGGGCTGACAGGCTGGCAGCTCGTTCGGGATCACGCAGTCCCTCCGGCCCCTCTGCACATACCGCTGCACGTAGCGTGAAATCTGCAGCAGCAAGTGCTCGGTTTAGAACCGGCGCCAGACGTGTGACTTGCGCCTCGGCACCCAACCTGCCGAGGATCGCAAGATGATCGGCTGCTGCACGCAACAATCCTAATATGCCGCCGACCTGGACTGCCGCGATGCGCCAGACGCCGCCGATGAATCCCGGCTCCTTTAAGTAATCGCCCGGTGCTCCTATCCAGTGTAATGCGCTTAGGGGCAAACCGCCGGCATCGAAGTCGCCTGAAACTGTCGCGCGCATCCCCGTCTTGCGCCACGTTTCGGGACGGTGCCGTGCCACGTCAGTTACCAAGAGCAGCGCAAGGCGGACGGTCTCACCCTGGCCGATTGTGACGACAGCCCGGCTGACCGTTCCCAAACCTGACGCGAACCGCTTGCCACCAACGAGGACTGGCCCCTCTATTGCAAGAGCGGTTGCACCCTCTGCCCCCCAGACCCCATACAAAAGTCCAGCATCTGCATCGCGCTGGACATCCGTCATAATAGCTGGGTCCGCCAAGCTTCGGACCAAGCGAAGAGCATTGACGTGGCCTTCGTTTAACCGCGCCACTGGCAGATTTACTTCAGCCATCGAAACCAGCTGGGAAAACAGTATTGGCACAGGCAATGTCCTCCATTGAAGACACCCAGCTTTGGCAATCAAGCCAATCGATCTTTCAATCCCTGTTCCGTCGGCGTCTTCACCGACTGCAGCCTCCGAAAGTTCTCGCAATGGGAGTGG
>JANNNF010000445.1:0-3390 GCA_031398405.1 Rhodobacterales bacterium
AGCGCCTTCCGTCATTTCGTACCGCATGGGAGAGCTTTCAAAGCTGCGGATGTAGTCGCAGACAACTCTGACAGCGATGCCGACGCGATTGCCGCCGCCGTGGCCGAAGCCGCAGCCGAAGCTGCGGTCGAGCCTGCGGAAAGCGGCGGTGCCCCGAACGCCCCCGCAGGCCCGCCAATGAGCTTTGGCGAAACCGATGCGTTGCGCGTGGCCGTGCAGGGGTGCTGGTCGCTTGGCACGGTGTCGTCCGAGGCGATGCGCACCACGGTGATCGTGCGCGTGGACATGGACCAATCGGGCAAACCGATTGTGGACAGTATCCGAATGACCGGAACCGAAGGTGGCAGCGATGCGTCTGCCAAGGTGATGTTTGCCGCAGCCAAGCGCGCCATCATTCGTTGTACCAAACAGGGCTATCCCTTGCCGACTGAAAAATATGAAACCTGGAAGGATCTGGAATTGGTGTTTGATCCGTCTGGCATGGTGTCGCGATGACCCGGCCTGTTGACCCAGATGTGACGGCTAGGGGCCGTCGCTTCCCCGTGACCGCACGCCATACTTGGTGCAAGATGACAGAACAAACACATTCAGAAAGACCAAGGGACATGAAGCAGATCGTCCGAACCTTTATTCCCATCCTGGCTTTGGGCTTGGCCCTTGGGCTCACCCCCAGCCCAGCCCTTGCCCAGAACGGCCCTTTGCGGATCGTGATTGATCAGGGCGTGATTGAGCCGCTGCCGGTCGCAGTGCCTGCCTTTGTCGACGAAGGCGGGGCGGGGGATTACGCGGCCAACATCAGTTCCGTCGTGATTGCCGATCTGGTGGGCACCGGTCTGTTCCGCGAAATCGGTCCGGATGCGTTTATCAGCAGTGTCAGCAGCTTTGACGCGCCCGTCGCCTATGAAGACTGGAAGGCGATCAACGCGCAGGCCCTGATCACCGGCGCGGTTTCAGTCGCAGGCGACCGCATCACTGTAAAGTTTCGCGCGCATGACGTGTTTTCGGGCGCACCTATTGAGGGGGCCGCCTTGCAGTTTGCGGGCACCACCCAAGGTTGGCGCCGGATGGCGCACAAGGTGGCCGATGTGGTCTATTCCAAGATCACCGGCGAGGGCGGCTATTTCGACAGCCGTGTGGTCTATGTGTCGGAACAAGGCCCCAAGAACGCCCGCGAAAAGCGTCTGGCGGTGATGGATTATGACGGTGCGAATGTGCAGTACCTGACCGATTCCGCGTCCATCGTTATCGCACCCCGGTTTTCACCCACGGGTGACCGCATCCTTTATACCAGCTACGAATCCGGCTTTCCGCGCATCACCCTGATGGATGTGGGCAGTCTGGAACGCCGCTCGCTGGATGAACAGCCGGGCACGATGACCTTTGCGCCGCGCTTTTCGCCCGACGGCGGCACCGTGGTGTTTTCACTGGAACGCGGCGGCAATACCGACATCTACGCCCTTGCCACCAACTCGGGTCAACTGACCCAGTTGACCAACGCGCCATCGATTGAAACAGCCCCGTCGTTCAGCCCCGATGGCAGCCAGATTGTGTTTGAATCTGACCGGTCGGGCACGCCGCAGCTGTATATCATGTCGTCAGGTGGCGGCGAGGCACAGCGGATTTCCGGCGGGGCCGGGCGCTATGGCACGCCGGTGTGGTCGCCGCGGGGTGATCTGATCGCCTTTACCAAGCAAAACGCCGGACGCTTTCATATCGGCGTTTTGCGCACCGACGGCAGTGAAGAACGCCTGCTGACGGCGTCCTTCCTTGATGAAGGCCCGTCCTGGGCGCCGAATGGCCGGGTGTTGATGTTCATGCGCGAAACTTCTGGCGCGGGCGGGCAATCCTCGCTTTGGTCAGTGGATATTTCCGGGCGGAACCTGAAACAGATCCCGACCGATGGTGCGGCATCTGACCCCGCATGGTCGCCGCTGCTGCCCTAAATTATTGGCCCCGGATTCCCCCGGGGCCGCAAACCTGTTATATTTGGCCAAAATCGAGCCAATAAGAAGGAAACCGATATGTCGTTGATGCCAAAGGCCCTGCTTTTGATCGCCACGTTGGCGCTTGCTGCGTGTAACAACCCTGATCGTTACGGTGCCGGTGGCGCTGGAGCGGGAGGGGCCGGAGGTGCCGGTGGCGCGGGCGGCTTCATCGACACCAACGGTCTGGGCGACCCAAGTGATCCCCGGTCCATCGCGTATTTCAATCAGTCGGTCGGCGACCGCGTGTTGTTTGCGGTTGACCAATCCACGCTGTCAGGTGAGGCGCGCGGCACGCTTGCGGGGCAGGCCCAGTGGCTGAACACCAACCCGGGCTATGCGGCCATTATCGAAGGCCACGCCGATGAACAGGGCACTCGCGAATACAACCTTGCCCTTGGCGCGCGCCGGGCTGCTGCGGTGCAGGATTACCTGATTTCCCAAGGCGTTGCGGCCAACCGGATGCGGACCATCTCCTACGGTAAGGAACGCCCGCTGGAAGTCTGTTCGGAAGAAGCCTGCTACAACAAGAACCGCCGCGCTGTGACGGTGCTGTCGGCAGGCGCGGGGGTCTGACCTGATGATCCGTCCGCTGGTTCTGGCCGCGATGCTGCTGACCCCATGCGCCGCTTTCGCGCAGGACAAGACTCAGACGCTTGCCGATATACGGGTTGAACTTGGCAGCCTTGCAGCCGAATTCAACGCCCTGAAATCAGAGCTGGTGACAACCGGGGCTGCCAGCAATGGCAGCGCCGGTGGGTCGGCGTTGGAGCGGATGGACACGATGGAGGCCGCGCTAGCGCGGCTGACCGCCAAAACCGAGGAGGTGGAGCTGAAGCTGAACCGTGTGGTCAGCGATGGCACCAACCGCATCGGCGATATCGAATACCGGCTGTGCGAAGCGACCGAAGGCTGCGATCTGGCGACGGTTTCGGAAACGTCTGTGCTGGGCGGCGGCGGTGCGGCTGCGACCCCTGCACCGGTTGCTGCCGACCCCGTACCCGCCACGGCCGGGGCAGAATTGGCCATGGGCGAACAAGCAGATTTTGACCGGGCCAAGGGGGTGCTCGCTACCGGTGACTTTCGCGGTGCTGCAACGCAGCTTGATACCTTCCTCCAATCCTTTCCTGGCAGCCCGCTGACGCAAGAAGCCCATTTCCTGCGTGGCGAGGCGTTGACCCAACTGGGCGAAACCTCAAACGCAGCACGGGCTTATCTTGAGGCATTTTCGGGGGCACCTGACGGGCCGAAAGCGCCCGAGGCATTGCTGAAACTTGGGGAATCACTGGGGGCCTTGGGCCAGACACCCGAGGCATGCGTGACACTGGCCGAAGTTGGCACCCGCTTTCCGGGCACGATGGCGGCAACCCAAGCCACCGTGGCGGGGCAGGGGCTGGCTTGCCAGTAG
>JANNNF010000016.1:0-21489 GCA_031398405.1 Rhodobacterales bacterium
CATCGCCCTCCAGTGCAGCGGCTTTGGCCAGCAGCGGGGCGACCACACCATCGACATGGGCCTGCGTTTCAATCCCCTTCGGCCCCTCGTCCAGCTGAAGGGCTGCAATCGGCACCGGGCTTGCCGCGCGCAGCGGCTCCATGGCGTGGTCGATCCCGTCGGTCACGACCCGGCTGGAGTTCGGATTGATGATGTAGATCGTCATAGGCTCATCTCCTCTTTCACGTTGGGGCTACGGGATAGCGCGCCTGCCCCCAAAACCCGTCGGGCAAACCCAGCATGTCCTGTGCGCCGATGCGGTCGATCATCAGTTCAGCCTCGCGCTGCGCGTCAGCCAGAACGGCGGCCGCGTTGGTATGAACAGGCCGCCCCGCCCGCAACAGCAGTTTGCCGCCAACGACCACCGTGTCCACATCATTTCCATTGGCAAAATAAACCACCCGGAAAGGCTGCATGTTGGCGGGATAAAGGTGGGGGCGCTGCATGTCGACCAAGATCAGATCCGCCGCCTTGCCAGTTTCAAGCGAGCCGATCCGATCGTCCATCCCCAAGGCGCGCGCCGCGTCTATCGTCACCATTTCAAGCGCCTTGCCGGGCGGCAGCACCGCGGGGTCACGGAAATGCGTGCGGTGATAATGCATGGCCTGCTGCATGTGGCGGAACATGTCGCCCGACCGGTCCGGCGCTGTGGCATCGGACCCGATGGCCACCACGGCCCCGGCCTCAATCAACTCAATCGCCGGGCACCGCCCCAGCACCGAGGCGATGGCCGAAGGGTTGTGCGCCACCCGCGTTTCGGTTTCGGCGCACAGGGTGATTTCGTCGGCGTGCAGGTCGATACAATGGGACAAAAGCGCGTCGGGGCCAAGCAGGCCAAGGGCCTGCGCGCGCCGGATCGATCCGCGCCAATGCCCGTCTTGGGTAAAGACCACACCGCGTTCGCGCGACAAGGCGCGCACCGCCTGCGCCTGGCGGCACGCCTCGGCGTAGCTGTCGGCGTGCATGTTCGCTTCGTGCTCGTCGCGCAACACAGGGTAGAGCAGGGCGATGTTCAGGGTCTGCACACCATGCCACCGGTCCAGAAGGGTGGTGCAGGTGTGCATCTGACGCTCAAAGCTGACCGGATAGGGCACAGCGCGGCCTTGCGCGTCGCGCGAGGCGTAGGTGCGGGGATGCGGCGCGCGCGTCGGGCCGATGGCCACCACGGACCGGGTGCCGATATCGGCCACGCCGTCGCAATGGGCCGAACCATAGGCCGGATCGTCCGTGCGCATGATGGTGTCGCCGCCGCCCAGCAACGACACGCCGCAGGTGACGCCAAAGCGCAACCGTTCCAACGCAGCCAGCCGGGCTTCGGCATACCAGAACTCTGGCGGGGAGGCTTGGGTATAAACCTCGCCGCACATTTCTTCCCAATGGTTGCCCTGTTCCATGCCCATGGTCTTTATCAAGCCGTGGCCCGCGTGGGCGTGGACGTCGATCAAACCCGGCAGCATGACCTTGCCCTTGGCATCCAGAACCTGGGGCGCGGCATGATCGCGTTCGATGTCGCCCGTGGTGCCGACCGCAATAATCTTGCCGCCTGCAATTGCGACAGCGCCGTCCGCGATGACGCGGCGCTGAGGGTCCATCGTGATGATGAAGGCCCCCGAGATAATAAGATCAGCCATGGGCCACCTGCGGCAGTTGCGTGACATCAAGCACCGCGTCAGAGCCAAGCGCAAAGCCCGGAAAGTGCCCCGCGATACCCGTGACGCGGATTGGGTTATAAAGCGTCAGCCAAGCCGGATCGGTTTGCATCACGCTGTAGGCCTGCGCGTACAGCGCCGCCCGTGCCATGTCGTCGGTGCAGCGCCGGCCTTGGTCGATCAAAGCCTCGACCTGCAGGTTCTGATAGCCCTGCCACCACGCGCCTTTCACCCGCGCATCCAGCTTTTCGACCAGCACCCGGTAGGTCGACAACGGGCTGCTGTCAAACACCGCCAGATCGCGAATTTCCTTGCGGCGAACCATATGGGCATAGGCCTCGCGGTCCTCGTGATAGGTGACGTCCAACGTGACACCGATCTGCGCAAGTTGCGCCGAAAGCGCCGATGTCAGGCGAACCGCCTCATCCGGCAGCCGGGTGGGGCACGACACGCCAAGGGTCAGACCATTGGGGTAGCCCGCATCGGCCAGCAAGCTGCGGGCCAGCGCCAGATCGCGCGGCGGTGCCGCGCCGTGGCTTGCGCCAAAATGGGCGGGACTGACAAAGCCGTAAAGCGGGGTCGCGCCACCCGCCATCACCTCTGCGATCAGCGCATCACGCTCGATTGCAAGAGCCAGCGCGCGGCGCACCCGGCTGTCGGCCAGCGGGCCCTTGGCCGCGTTCATCAGGAAGATGATTGCAACCGGGTTCAAGGTTTCCATGCGTGTGACGCCAGACCCGAGGTCAGCCCCGTACGGCAGGTTCGTCGCCACCTGCGCCGCGCCGTCGCGCAGCGCCCCTGCCCTATCATCGGCGTCCGGCATTGCCTGAAAAATCAGGTCGGGTGCCTGCGCCATCGAGGTCATTTCGACCCTGCCCGTCGTCACCTTTGACAAACGGTAAGGCCCGGTTCCGGCGATAGCCATCAGATCCCCCGCATCCATCCGCGCCAGACTGTCGGGAGAGACGATAAAACCCTGAACCAGCACATCCAGCAGATCGGCCATCGGCTGGGCCAAGGCGATGTGCAGATGCCGCCCCTCGGCGTTTATCGTGGCATGGCCCAAATATTGCCGCCACACGGCCGGGGCACCAAGAGTGTAGCCTTTGTCTTCGCGCGCCATCCGGTGAAGCGACAGCGCTACGGCCTGCGCGTCACAGGTCACGCCATCCTGGAACACGACCCCGGTGCGCAGGGTGAAATCCCACTGGCAGGCATCAGCGCTGACCGTCCAGCTTTCGGCCAATCCCGGCACAAAACCCTGACCTTGTCGGCGCACGAGGGTCTGACACAGGGCCGACAGGATCGCCAGATCGTCGGCGGCATCGGTGCAATCGTGTGGATCGACCAGATCGGCGCGGCGCTGAAGGATGGTGATGGTCTGGGTCATGGTTTGTCTCGCTGTGGCTCGTCCGTCAGATGGCAGGCGACCGATTGCCCACTGCCCATGTCGCGCAACGCGGGGCGTTCCTGCGCGCAACGGTCCCATGCAAAGGGGCAGCGCGTGCGAAAACAGCAGCCGCTGGGTAAGGACAGCGCACTGGGCACCTCGCCCTGCAATTCGATTTCGGTGCGGGAGCGGGTGGGGTTGATGCTGGGTGCGGCAGAAAGAAGCGCGCGGGTGTAGGGGTGGCGCGGGCTGGCGAAAAGCTGGTCGCGGGGCGCGGTTTCGACCATGAACCCCAGATACATCACGCCGATCCGGTCGGCGATGTGATGGACCACCGACAAATCGTGGCTGATGAACAGATAGGCCAGCCCGAATTCATCGCGCAGATCCATCATCAGGTTCAGGATCTGGGCCTGCACCGACACATCCAGCGCCGACACCGGCTCATCCGCGATGATCAGGCCGGGATTGACCGAGAGCGCCCGTGCGATGCCGATTCGTTGGCGTTGGCCGCCCGAAAACTGATGCGGATAGCGCCCGGCGTGGTCACCATTTAGCCCCACCTTGGCCAACAGGGCGGCCACACGGTCGGCCACTTCAGCCGAGCCAAGCCCCGACTGCGCCCGCAACGGTTCGGCCACGATGTCGCGCACCTTTTGCCGTGGGTCGAGCGAGGCGAACGGGTCTTGAAAGATCATCTGCATCTTGGACCGGTGCGGCAGCAGGTCCGACGGGGTCAAGTTTGCGATATCCGCCCCGTCCAGCCGTATCGCCCCCGCGGTCGGGCGGTAGATGCGCGCGATGGCCTTGGCCACCGTCGATTTGCCGCAACCGGATTCGCCCACCAGCGCCAGAACCTCGCCCTTGGCGATGGAAAAGCTGACACCGTTGACCGCGCTGACGATGCGGTCGTTCAGATGGAGCCGCCCCCCCTTGACGCTGATCCGGTCCAGCAGGCCGGGGTTGAGGCGAAACTCTTGCCGCAGGTCTTGCACGTCCAGCATCGCGGTCATGCGGTTTCTCCGGCATCAAGGGGAAAGTGGCAGGCCGCGCTGGACCCGCGCGGTAACGGCTGCAAAGCCGGCTCGACCTCGGCGCAGAGAGCTGCGGCGCGGGGGCAACGCTCGCGAAATGCGCAGCCTTTGGGCAGATTGCGGATATCGGGCACCGTGCCGGGGATCTGGCGCAGGCGCGGTAGCCGGTGATCGGGGTTGGGAATGGAATCGATCAATCCGCGTGTGTAGGGGTGGGCCGGCGCCTCGAGCACCTGACGCACCGGGCCGGTCTCTACGACGCGGCCGCAGTAAAGCACGGTGATCTTGTCCACCATCTCTGCCACAACCGCCAGATCATGGGTGATCAGGATCAAGGACGCACCCTGCGCCTTGATCTCGCGCTGCATCAACCGCAGGATTTGCGCCTGAATGGTCACATCAAGGGCAGTTGTCGGCTCGTCCGCTATGATCAGACGCGGCTTGGCCAGCATGGCGATCGCGATGACCACGCGTTGCCGCATGCCGCCGGAAAACTGGTGCGGATAGCTGTCGAGACGTTCTTGCGCGCGCGAGATGCCCACGCTTTCCAGCATGTCGATGCAGGCCTTGCGGCGCGCGGCCTTGTCCAGAACGGTATGCAGGCGCAACATCTCGTCCATCTGGCGACCGATGGTTTGCACGGGGTTAAGCGAGGTCATCGGATCTTGAAAGATCATCGCGATCTCGCGGCCGCGAATGGCGCGCAGACGCCGCTCGGGTGCGTTGGCCAGCTCCTCTCCGGCAAACAGGATGGAACCGCTTTCGATCTTGCCGGGCGGGTCGATCAGCCCCAGCAGCGAATAGCCCACCACCGATTTGCCGCCGCCGGACTCGCCGACCAGCCCCATCACCTCGCCCGCAGCAAGATCGAAGCTGACGCCGTTCACTGCCTTTACCGTGCCGGCAAAGGTGTGAAACCACGTGCGCAGGTCACGGACCTGCAAAAGGGTCTGCGTTTCAGTTGGCATGACGCACCTATTTCAACCGGGGATTAAGTTCGTCACGCAAGAAATCGCCCAACAGGTTGATGCCGAACACCATCGCCATGATCATCAGGCCAGGGAAAAGCGAGGTCCACCACAGGCCGGAAAATAGCACATCGAAGCCATTTTTGATCAGCAGCCCCAATGAGGGTTGTGTGACCGGCACGCCCACGCCCAGAAAGCTGAGCGAAGCCTCGATCAGAATGAAGGTGCCGACCTGCACGGTGGCAACCACGATCAGGGGGGTCATCACATTTGGCAGGATATGGCGCAAGATGATCGCGCCATCGCGCAAGCCCGCCACCCGCGCCGCCTGAACATATTCGCGCTGTCGTTCGCCCAAGGTGGACCCGCGCACCGTGCGTGCATAAACGACCCAGCCCACCGCCGTCAGCGAGATCAGGATCTTGTCGATCCCGGTGCCAAACGCCGACATGAGAAACAGGGCAATCAACATCGAGGGGAACGACAGCTGGATATCCGCGATCCGCATGATCAGCGCGTCAAGCCAGCCGCCAAAGTATCCGGCGATCAACCCAAGAAACGTGCCAAGCAGGCACGACAGCACCGTCGCCGCGACCCCGATGAAGGCCGAAATCCTTGTGCCATAAATCACCGCTGCCAGCACATCACGGCCCTGACCATCGGTACCCAGCAGGTATTCCGAACGACCGCCCTCCATCCACGCGGGCGGCAGATAGCTGTCCATCAGGTTCAACTGCTTTACATCATACGGGTTCTGCGTGACCAAGGACGGCCCCGCAACCACGATTAAGATGCAGAACAACAAGATGACGGTGCCGCTGATCGCGGACAGGTTGTTGCGCCAGCTCAGGGCCATCTGCGAGGTCAAGACGCGGGTCATCATGTCATTTCACCGTGATCCGAGGATCGATTAGCGTGTAAAGAACGTCGATCACGAAGTTTATGACCACAAAGATCAGCGCGACCAGCATCAGATAGACCACGATCACCGGCCGGTCGGCGCGGTAGATGCTGTCGATCAACAGCTTGCCCATGCCGGGCCAGGCAAAGATCGTCTCGGTGATGGTGGCAAATGCGATCAGATCGCCCAGTTGCAGGCCAAAGATCGTCACAACCGGGATCAGCGCGTTGCGAAGCCCGTGGCCGTACAGCACACCGCGCCGGGACACACCTTTGGCGCGGGCGAATTTGATGTAATCCTGCCGCGTCACTTCCATCATTCCGGCTCTGGTCATCCGCAGCAGGATGGCGAGCGTGCCCACCGACAGGGTCACGGCGGGCAGGATGATATGGTGCCATCCGGAAGCCGTGGCCAGCGAGGTCTGGACGCCGAGGATCGTGCCGGTCTCACCCCGGCCCGAGGACGGGAAAATGCGGTATTCCACGGCCAGCACCCAGATCAGCATCATGCCGACCCAGAACCCGGGCAAGGACACGCCCAGCAATGACCCCGACATGATCAGCCGCGACAGCGGTTTGCCCGGATTTGCCCCGGCATAGACCCCAAGGGGAATGGCCACGACGGTGGCGATGACCATGGCGACGACAACAATCTCCATCGTGGCGGGCAGACGCTCGAGAATAAGATCGAAGGCCGGTTGCCGAAAGACGTAGGACAATCCGAAATCGCCCTGCAGCAACCCCGACAAAAAGATCTGGTATTGCGCGAACATCGACCTGTCCAAACCCAGAATGCGGCGCGCCTGCGCAATCTCGCTCTGCGTGGCGTCAATGGGAACCAGCATGAAGACCGGGTCACCCGTGAAGGTCATCATCAGAAAGACGATGACCGAAACCGCCCAAAGCACGACGACCATCTGGATCAGCCGCCTGACCGTGAAAGCAAACATTCGGGGTCCTTTGCCAGACAAGACATGCGGCGCCCAATCCGGGCGCCGCCGCGTCAGGGTGCGTTACTCGGCGACGTCCATCTCGTAGGCCCAGATGAACTTGTCGGTGCGCGGGGTGAATGTGACGTTGTCGTGCGAGGCGTAGACATCCTGTTCGTAATGCACCGGAATCATCGGGATATCGGCCAAGAGAAGCTTGGTCGCATCCTGCAGGTATCCGTCACGTTCTTCCATGCTGGCGGTGGAATCCGCCTTGTCGAGCAGGGCATCCAGATCAGGATTGGAATAGCTGGTGCGGTTGACCTCGCCATAGCCCGGCTTTTTGTCGCGGCTGTAGTACAGCGCGCCATACATGGTGCCTGCATCGCCCGACGGCACGTCCCAGCCGGACATGATAAAGCTCGAATTGTCAGAGGGCACGCGGATATGGCCCCAGAAATTCGACTTGGGCATCATGTTCAGTTCCAGATCGATCCCGATCTGCGACAACATCGAGGTCAACGCCTGCGCGATTTGCGCGTCGTTCACATACCGGTTGTTGGTGGCATCGAGCGTCATGGTAAAGCCATCGGCGTAGCCTGCTTCGGCCATCAATTCCTTGGCGCGCGCAATGTCGAACGGATACATCGCACGGAAATCCGCCCCATCAAGATGGCCCACGTGCGATTCTGGCACGAATTGCGCCGAGGGCGTCGCCAGCCCGTTCATGATGACCTTGTCGATGGTCGCCACGTCGATGGCGCGTGCAATCGCCTCGCGGACGCGGCGGTCGGCCATCGGATTGGTGTCCAGCTTGATGGTTGGCGATTTCGCACGCACGTCCATCGCCAGCAGGATGTTGAGCAGGCTGGGGCGGGTCAACACGGTGATGCCGGGTTCGGACTTGACACGCTCGACATCGCGGACCGCAAGATCCTGAACCACGTCCAACTCGCCCGTCAGCAAGGCGGCGGTCCGGGTCGCAGGGTTGGTGATCGGGCGGAACACCACGGTGTCGATCTTGGCCTTTCCCGCGTAGTAGTCGGGGAAAGCCTCCAGCGTCAGGTGGTCTTCCTTGACCCATTCCTTCAGCATGTAGGGGCCCGTGCCCATGGGCTTCAGCCCAAGTTCAGCATCACCGACCGATTTCACATACTCTTCGTTCAGAATCAGGATCCCGGCCAGATCGTTGGGCAAGGCGGCATAGGGGCCGGGGGTGGTGATTTCCACGGTCAGATCATCGACCGCCTTTGCGCTGGCAATGTTGGCCGACAGGTTGGACATGACCGACCCCTTGAGCCGGTCAATCGAGAAGACCACATCCGACGCCTTCAACACGGCACCGTTCTGGAACTTCACATCCGGGCGCAGCTTGAACACCCAGGTCTTTTCATCTTTCAGCGACCAGCTTTCAGCCAGACCGGGCGCAAAGACCATGTTGGCATCGCGACGCACCAGCGGATCATAAATGTGATAGAACATGATGTTGCTGGACAGCTCCTCGCCCGCCTGGGGGTCAAGGACCGTCGGATCCGAGGTCAGGCCGATGGTGATATCCTTGGCCTCGACCACCGTGGCCAAAGGAAGAGCCATGACGAAAACTGCCGTCGTCAGCAACCGGCGCATCGAAGTATTCAGGGTCATCTGTGTCGTCTCCTAGCTGGGATGGGTCGTCGGCATTCGCCGTCTTGTTCGTGAGGTCCTTGGTCAGTCGAGGGCGGATTGCACCTCAATCTGATAGCCTTCGGGGTCGTTGAAAACGAAGGCGCGGATCCGCAGGGCCGCGCTGCTTTTGGCCTCGGTCAGCCCGGTCACGCCTTGGGTCGAAACCCAGGCGTGCCAGGCGTCGACATCCGGCACCCTTATGCAGATCTGCACGGGTTTCGGATCGGACGCCCGGTGCATGCCGCGCGTTTCGTCGACCAAACCGACATGCGCGGCACCCGTTATCTGCAGGATCTTTGACCAGCCCTGGTCGATGGCAACCTGAAAGCCAAGAACCTGTTCATAGAAGGCCAAGGCGCGAGGAAGGTCTCGGTAGTAGAGGAACGTGATCCCCAGAACCGGACCTTCGGGTCGTTGGACGGAAAACGAATCCATTCTGTGCCTACTTAGTATACTTGATCAATACGCACGGTATACACAAAGAATGGCAAGTCAACTTCCCTTCGCGGATTTAGCAATCCAGCGACACGGAAAGATCAGAACAGGCGGTACAGGTGGCTCAGGATCGCGCTGCGTGCATTCTCGATGTGGTTGCGCATGGCCGCTTCGGCACGATCAGGATCACGGGCCAGTATGGCGTCGATGATCTCGGTGTGCTCGACACAGCCCGGTTCAAACCGTTCCGGAATCGAGCCTTTGTCAAAGATGCGCGTTTTCAGTTTCAGGCCCTTGATCAGCTCGGTCAAAACGGTCGAACCTGCCGTTTTGGCGATCAGGATGTGCAGGTCTTCGTCGAACTGGGCGTATTCAGCCACCCCGGGTCGCTCGCCCTGCAGAAACTGCTTCAGGCGTGCCCGCATGGCCAAAAACGGTTCGGGCGAGGCGCTTACCGTGGCTGCCTGACGCGCCGATTCACTTTCCAACAGTCTGCGAACATGTAGAATTTCCATAATTTGCGTGATGGAAATCTGGCTGACCGTCGGCACGCCACTGCCGTTGCGTGTGACCAACCCTTCACTCGTCAACCGTGCGACCGCTTCACGCACCGGGGTGCGGGACACCCCAAGGCGGTCAGCAAATGTCTTTTCCTGCAAAGGTGTTCCCGAAGGCAATTCACCCGCCAGAATCATGCCGCGCAGCCGATCATGAACCGATTGGCCCAAGGTCTGCACATTGATCTGATCCTGGGTCATGCCCGCCCCTTATCTGCTGGTTAAATTGATGACAGCGATCACAGTATCGGGCAATCTTGGACAAGAAAAGCCAGACGTGACTTTCGTTTCTGCCAAGTGTATACGCTCGGTATCCAATAGCAAGATGTATGCAGAACTCCGGGAAGGTCGAACCGATGCATGACGTGCTGATCGAAGGTGGACTTGTGGTCACCGCCACCGAAACCCGGTCGGTGGATGTGGCGATATCCGGTGGCAGGATCGCGGCCATCGGCACCGGGCTTGGCCCCGCCAAAACGGTCATTGATGCGCGGGGGCGACTGGTGATGCCCGGTGGTGTGGACACGCATTGCCATGTCGAGCAGATTTCCGGTGCCGGACTGATGAATGCCGATACCTTTGAGTCCGCGACACGGTCGGCTTTGCACGGCGGGACCACCACCATCGTTTCGTTCGCCGCCCAGCATCCGGGCAAGCGGCTGCGGCAGGTGGTTGACGACTATCAGGCCCTCGCCGCCAAGGGTGCCTTGATCGACCACGCGTTTCACATGATCGTTTCGGATGTCTCCGGCGAGAACCTGAGCCGCGATTTGCCCGACTTGATGGCCGAGGGGCATCGGTCGATCAAGATCTTTACCACATATGACAAGGTGCGCCTTGCCGATGAGGCCATTCTGGATGTTCTGTGGGCCGCCCGATCCGCCGGGGCCTTGGTGTGCTTTCACGCTGAAAACGATGGACTGATCCGCTGGATGACCCGACGCCTGCTGGACAGTGGCCGCAGTGCCGCACGGTTTCATCCGTTGTCGCACCCCCGCGCAGCTGAGGTCGAGGCATTGAACCGCATGTGTGTGTTTGCCGAATTCACCGGCCAGCCCATCATGCTGTTTCACATCTCGACCCGAGAGGGGGTGGCCATCGTGCAGGCAGCGCAAGACCGCGGCGTTGCGGTGGTGGCCGAGACATGCCCGCATTACCTGTTCATGACGGGCGATCAGTTGAACCTGCCCGGCCAAGCGGCCGCTGGCCTGATGTGCAGCCCGCCGCAGCGCACGCCCGACGATCAATCGGCGCTTTGGGACGGGCTGGCCGCGGGCACGTTGCGGGTTGTCTCTTCCGACCACGCGCCCTACCGGTTGGATGCCACGGGAAAGTTCGCGCACGGTCCGGATGCACCGTTCAACCGTATCGCCAACGGCATGCCGGGGCTTGAGCTGCGTCTGCCGCTCATGTTCGACGCCATGGTCAGCAAGGGTCGGCTTGGCGCGCAAAAGTTCGTTGAAACGACGGCGACGGCACCTGCCGAAATCTTCGGCCTGACCGACAAGGGCAAACTCGAAGTCGGCGCCGATGCCGACGTGGCAATCTGGAACGCCGAGCAGAGCGTTACGTTCGGTGCAAATGACCTGCACGATGCGACGGGGTACAACCCCTACGCCGGTCGTACCGTAACAGGATGGCCCGAAACCGTTCTTTCCCGTGGCGAGGTGATGATATCAAAGGGCCAGGAATTTGGTGTCGCGGGACGGGGCAAGCGTGTCCCCATGGCACAATCTGCCGCGATGCAGTCGACCCCGTCCCCAGAGGCCGCCCGCCTCGATTTTCTCGGTTGAAGCAACGGAATGACGGGGAACAACGCCATCAAGCGAGTGATTTACGCGGTCTATCGACAGGATCTTTCGCAATCTTCTGGCGTTGATTCATGACCATAAAGGGGACAGCAGGCTTTGCCGCAATCCTCCGACGGCGCAGGCCCACCCCAGGTGCCAATCGCCACCAGCAGGATCGGGCCCTCTATTCCCCCAACACGGTCGGTTTTGGTCTTTCTAGGTTGCTGTGCAGCCTAGGTCTGCCCGTGTACATTGAAAATGTGGCTTAGGCAGAGCCCACGCCACCAGGCGGATGGCAAATGCGCCGGAAGCTGCGTTTTCCACAGCCGAGTTAGGGGATGAATTCTGCCTGTCGCGTCATCACCCGGCCCCTGATCATGAACCGTTTGGCCCAGGGGGGCATCGCGGCCACCCGGCGCGGCGGCGGGGCTGGCGACGGCCCTTGGGCCAACTGATCGGCGCCCGGCGGCACCGAAAAACGCACGATCTTTTGCCGCCCGCGACGGAGCTAGACTTTTAACCCAACCCGCGCCGCCTTGCGCCGTTCCACACGCGCGCGGATCGCCGCCACATCGGTAACCGGGGTCGCGGCGAACAGTTGCCGGGTATAAGGGTGCTGCGGGTCGGCAAACATCGCCTCGCGGCTGCCCTGTTCCACCGCCACGCCCTTGCTGAGCACCAGCACGTCATCGGCAATATAGCGCACCACCGACAGGTCGTGGCTGATGAAGACATAGGTCAGGTCCAGTTCGTCCTGAAGATCGGCCAGCAGGTTCAACACTTGCGCCTGCACCGAAAGGTCCAGCGCCGATACGGGTTCGTCCAGCACCAACAGCGCGGGGTTCAGCATCAGCGCCCGCGCAATGGCGATGCGCTGGCGCTGACCGCCCGAAAACATGTGCGGATAACGGTTGAAATGCTCGGGTGCGAGGCCGACCTTGGCCAGCATCGCCTCGGCCCGGTCACGGCGTTCGCCCGCAGGCATGGCCGTGTTAATCAGCAGGGGTTCCATCAGCACATCGCCCACCTTCTGGCGCGGGTTCAGGCTGCCGTATGGGTTCTGGAACACCATCTGCACCTTGGACCGCATGTCGGGGGTCAGACGCTTGCGGCTGATGTCGACCTTTTCGCCCGCCACCCGCAATTCGCCGCCCGAGGGCGCGTCAATCAGCGCGATGATCCGCGCCAGGGTGGATTTGCCAGACCCGCTTTCACCCACGATAGCCAAGGTCTTGCCGCGTTCGACCGCGAAGTCCACTCCCTTGACGGCGCGCACGGTTGTCGGGCGCGCAAACATGCTGCCGCCAACGACATAGTCCTGCGTCAGAGCCTTGCCTTCCACCACGATCTTCGGTTCGGGGGTCATGCGAGCCCCTCTGCGGCCATGAAATCGGCAACGGTGGGCAGACGGTCGCCCTTGGCGTTTTCGGGCAGCGCCGACAAAAGCGCCCGCGTATAGGGGTTTTGCGGGTTTTCAAACAGGCTCAGCACATCGGCTTCTTCCATCTTGCGGCCCTTGTATTGCACGATCACCCGGTCGGCGGTTTCGGCCACCACGCCCATGTCATGGGTAATCAGGATCAGCGCCATGCCGTGGCGTTCCTGCAATTCCATCAGCAGATCAAGGATCTGTTTCTGAATCGTCACATCCAGCGCCGTTGTGGGTTCATCCGCGATCAGCAGGCGCGGGTTTGATGCAATCGCCATGGCGATCATCACGCGCTGACACTGGCCGCCCGACATCTGGTGCGGATAGGCTTTCAGCTTGGTCTCTGGCTCGGGGATGCCGACGGCGTTGAACAACTCTACCGCGCGGGCGTGCGCGGCCCTGCGGTCCATACCAAGGTTAAAGCGCAGCACTTCCTCGATCTGGAAACCCACGGTGAACGACGGGTTCAGGGAGGCCACGGGTTCCTGGAATATCATCGTGATCTCGCGCCCGATCAGCTTGCGCTTTTCCGCCACGCTCATCTTCAGAAGGTCGCGGCCATCATAGGTCATCTCGTCGGCGGTGACGGTGGCGGTGTCGGGCAGAAGGCCCATCACCGCCAGCATCGACACCGATTTGCCCGACCCGCTTTCGCCGACGATCGCCAGCACCTCGCGGCCATCAACCGACACGTCCACCCCATCAACGGCGGTGAAGGCCCCGGTCGACGTGGCAAAGCGCACCGTCAGGTTCTTGATGTTCAAAAGGGCCATGTCAGCTCCGCTTCAGCTTGGGGTCCAGGGCATCGCGCAGGCCGTCGCCCATCAGGTTGATCGCCAGCACCGACATGAGAATGGCCAGACCGGGCAGAGTGACGACCCACCATGCGCGCAAGATGAACTCGCGTGCTTCTGCCAGCATGGTGCCCCATTCCGACGCCGGCGGCTGCGCCCCCATACCCAGAAAGCCCAGCGCAGCCGAATCAAGCACGGCAGAGGAAAACGACAGCGTCGCCTGCACGATAAGCGGGGCCAGGCAGTTCGGCAGGATGGTCTTGAACATCAGCCGCATGGTGCCCGCACCGGCCACGCGGGCGGCGGTGACGTATTCACGTTCCTTCTCGCCCATCACGGCAGCGCGGGCCAGGCGGGCGAAGTGGGGTTGATAGACGATGGCGATGGCAATCATCGCATTCGTCAGCCCCGGCCCCAGCACAGCCACCAGCACAAGGGCCAACAGCAGCGACGGAAAGGCCAGGATCACATCCATCACCCGCATGATGACGGTATCGACCCAACCGCCAAAGAACCCGGCCAGAAGGCCGACAAAAATGCCGCCGACCAACGCGATGGCGACCACGACGATGCCGATGAACAGCGAGTATTGCGCGCCGTAGATCAGCCGCGACAGCATGTCCCGGCCCACAGCGTCGGTGCCCAGAAGGAAATTGGCGCGACCGCCCTCTTGCCACACCGGGGGCACCAGCAGGGCATCGCGGTATTGCTGCGTAGGGTCATGCGGCGCGATCAACTGGGCAAACACGGCCACCAGCACCAGCGCCAGAAAGACCCACATGCCAACAACGGCCCCGCGATTCTGCCGAAAATAGAACCAGAAATCGGCCAGCATCCGTCGCCGGATCGCCGCATCGCTGAGCTTGACGGTTGTGTCTGTCATTTGTGGCGGATCCTCGGATTGATGAGGCCATAGGTCAGATCGACCAGCAGATTTACGACCATCACCAGTCCCGCAATCAGCAAGAGGCCGCTTTGCACGACGGGATAGTCACGGCGGGAAATGGAATCGATCATCCATTTGCCGATACCGGGCCAGGAAAAGATTGTCTCAGTCAGGATTGCACCCGCCAGCAGCACACCGACCTGCAAGCCGATGGTGGTAATCACCGGGATCATCGCGTTGCGCAGGGCATGGACCCCCACAACGCGGCTGGGCGGCATGCCCTTGGCACGGGCGGTGCGGACGTAATCCTCGCCCATCACCTCAAGCATGGCAGAGCGGGTCTGCCGCGCGATCACCGCCAGCGGGATCGTCGCCAGCACAACCGACGGCAGGATCAGGTGCGACATGGCCGACGTAAACGCCCCCTTTTGCCCCGACAAAAGGCTGTCGATCAGCATGAAGCCCGTAACATCGGGAAAGTAGTACAGCAGCGAGATCCGCCCCGACACCGGCGTCCAGCCCAGAATGCCGGAAAAGAAGATGATCAGCAAAAGCCCCCACCAGAAAATCGGCATGGAAAAGCCCACAAGGGCGGCGGTCATCGAGATCTGGTCGAACCATGATCCGCGCTTTATGGCGGCCAGAACCCCCACCGGCACGCCGATCAGCGTGGCAAGCAGGATGGCCACCAGACCCAGTTCCACAGTGGCCGGGAACAGGGTGAGGAATTCATCCATCACAGGTTTGTTTGTGACCAGCGAACTGCCCAGATCACCCTGGAACAACCGCCCCATGAAATCGAAATACTGCACCCAGATAGGCCGGTCAAAGCCAAGCTGGGCCGACAATTCGGCATGGCGTTCGGGCGAGATGCCGCGTTCGCCTGCCATCAGAAGCACCGGATCGCCGGGCAGGATGCGCACGAAACCGAAGGCGATAATCGTAATGCCAATGAACGTCGGCGCCAGATACAGCAGCTTGCCGAGGATGAATCTGATCATTTGGAAACCCTTGGGCCAGTATTCTGGCCAATTTCGGATGCGCGGGATCTCTCCCGCGCATCCGGTTACGCACTCACCAGCAGCTATGGCTTATTCAGCGATATCAACGGTGCCGAAAGTGAAGTCGCCCAGCGGGCTCATCACAAAGCCCGAGACCTTGGTGGACATCGGCACGTACTGTGTCGAATGGTCCAGCGTCGCCCAAGGTGCTTGATCCTTGAAGATCACCTGGGCTTCTTCGTACAGGCGGGTCCGCTCGGCGACATCTGCGGTCTGCTTGGCCTTCGACACCAGCGCCGAGAACTCTTCGTTGCACCAGAAGGCGCGGTTCGCACCGCCCGGCTGCGCCGAGGCACAGGACAGCAGCACGCTGAGGAAGTTGTCCGGATCACCATTGTCGCCGGTCCAGCCAAGGATTACGGCGCCATCACGCCCCGCTTCCATCGACTTGTCCAGATACTCGCCCCACTCATAGGACACGATCTCGACCGTCACGCCGACCTTGGCAAAGTCTTCCTGGATCAGTTCGGCGGTGCGGCGGGCGTTCGGCATGTAGGGCCGCTGCACGGGCATCGCCCAGACCTTCATCGACAGATCGGTGACGCCTTCGGCTTCAAGCATCGCCTTGGCGGCTTCGGGATCATAGACGTCATCAACGATGGCGTCGTTGTAGGACCACATGGTTGGCGGGATCGGGTTCTTGGCAACCTGGCCTGCGCCCTGGAACACGGCGTCGATAATCGCCTGCTTGTTCATCGCCATGTTCAGCGCCTTGCGGACATTGGCGTTGTCAAAAGGCGCAACGGTGGTGTTGTAGGCCAGATAGCCCACGTTCAGACCGGCCTGTTCATCGACCTTCAGGTTCGGGTCGGCCTTGATCGCGGCCAGATCTGCCGGGGCCGGGAACGGCATCAGGTGGCATTCGCCGGCCTTCAGCTTTTGCAGGCGCACGGCCGCATCCGGGGTGATGGCGAACACCAGATCGTCGATCAGGGGTGCTGTGCCCCAGTAGTCTGCGTTCTTGGCATAGCGGATGACGGCGTCTTTCTGATAGGCGACGAAGGTGAACGGGCCCGTGCCGATCGGCATGTTGTTCAGGTCTTCGCGGGTGCCTGCAGTCTCCAGCACCGAGGCATATTCCGCCGAGGTGATTGAGGCGAAGGGCATCGCGATGTTGGCCAGGAACGGTGCTTCCGGACGGGTCAGCACGAACTTCACGGTGTAATCGTCAACCTTGGCGATTTCCTTGATCAGCGATGGCAGTTCCATAGAGTTGTAGTATTCGTAGGTGATGCCCGCGATGTACTGGTTCCATGGGTGATCGGCCGAGGATTGCCGCTGAAAACTGAAGATCACGTCATCGGCGTTGAAATCGCGGGTCGCGGTGAACGTCTCGTTGGAATGCCACTTCACGCCCTGACGCAGCTTGAAAGTGTACTCCAGACCGTCAGCCGACACGTCCCAGCTTTCAGCCAAACCGGGCTCGATCTCGGTCGTGCCCTTCTTGAACTCGACCAGACGGTTATAGATCGGATGGGCCGACGCGTCGAAGGTACTGCCCGCCGTGTAGGGGGCCGGATCGAACCCCTCGGGCGACGCTTCCGAGCAGTAGACAAAGGTTTTCGCAAGGGCTGGCATGGCGCAAGTCATCGCCAGTGCCGAAGCCGCAACCAGAATTCGGGTCATCGAAGTCATGTCGTGGTCCTTTCACTGTTTGTTGTCGTCAATGCCGACCCTATTCAACCGGAACGGCCGTCATAAGCCTTGTCGTTACGGCAAGGTCTCAGTTTTTTGATGCCCCAAAGGGCGAATCCAAACACTCGGACGGCGGCACAAACCAGCGCGGCCCCTCTGCCGTCATGTAAACTATGTCTTCGAGGCGGACGCCTAATTCACCATAGACGCAAAGCATGGGTTCAATGGAAAAGCACATGCCGGGTTGCAGCGGTACCGTATTTCCCCGCACAATATACGGCTCTTCATGAATATCCAGCCCAAGACCATGTCCCGTACGGTGAGGCAGACCGGGCACCTGATAATCCGGGCCGAAGCCCGCGTCGGTCAAGACCTGCCGCGCCGCTGCGTCCACGTCAGCGCACGCCGCACCGATGTGTGCGGCGGCAAACCCGGCCAGTTGCGCCTGCCGCTCCAATTCCCACAACTGCGTTTGGCGGGGTGTTGGGGTGCCGAACACATAGGTGCGGGTGATGTCCGAGCAATAACCGTGCAGCGTGCCCCCCATGTCGACCAGCACCATATCGCCGCTACGCAACTGCTGCGGATGTGGCACGCCGTGCGGATAGGCCGTCGCTTCGCCGAACTGCACCGCGGCAAACAACGGCTTCAGCCCCATCGCCTTGTGCGCGGCCAGGATGAACTCTGTGACCTCACTGCTCCACATGTCGGCCCGCAGCCCGGCGTGCACCGCCTTTTGGACCTGAAAGCTTGCCACCATCGCCGCCTGCATCAGGGCGATCTCGGCGGGCGATTTCAGCTGACGCTGCGCCGCGATCATGGCTTGGGCCGAGGTCAGCGGGGCCTCTACCGCCTGCATCAAGGCAGAGGCAAAGCCGAAGGGCGTGACTGGGTCCAACGCAAGCCCCCGCCCCGGCGCGGCCAGCCCTGCAATCAGACCTGCGATCAAAACATAGGGGTTTTCATCCTCTTCCCACGTCGCAATCGCACCGGGAATGCGCAACAGGCTGCGCAACTTAGGTTCTTCGAACCGTGGTGAGACATAGATCACCGGACCCTCTGAAGGCACCAGCGCGCCATGAATTCGCTCGGACGCGCCCAGCGACAGCCCCGTGAAATAGGTCAGCGCCGAAGACGCATCCAGCCAGATCGCCCGGACAGCGTCCCGCACCATCCGCGCCTGCAAGGCAGCAATCCGCGCGCGCAACTCTGACTCGCCAATCGGCTGTGCGCTTACCGGACGAAACGCCGCCAGCGCCGTGGCGTAGTCAGTCATCAAGGGATGGCACCGCCCTGACCGACCGGCGCGTCGCGCACGGACAGCCGGGCCCACGGCAACCGCCGACGTGTTTCGATGAAAAATCAGCCAAAGATGGCACTCCGACCTCCCATACGTTCTGCAAACAGCACCTATCCCGGATAGAAACCGATATCAAATATCAATTCGCGTCCCGTGGCACGCAGGTGTTCAAAGCGCTGTGGCGCGCGACCATCCGAGAAGAACTCAAGGACGGCCGTCCCATCCGGCAAGATGTAATCACCCGTCGCCGCCCCGGGCTTGACGCGGGCCACCCCTTCGCATTGCACCGCCGGTTCGGGCAGCCCACCTGAGGCTTGGGCCATACGCGGACGAAACCGCGCCACAGTTGTCTGACGTCAGTAAAATCCCACTTCTCGTACATCGATGCGGGCGTCGTGGTCACGGCCGTAGGCGACGACGGCAACCGATGTCAGGCTGCCGGGGGCAGGCACGCTGCGCAACAGCCCGCCAGAGGCCTCAAAGGCGTCAAGCGGCAGGCGAACCTCGTTCCAGCTTTCGGTCACGTCGAACCCGGCCTGATAGTATTGCCATGGCAACAGCGTCCCGCCAGTGCGCAGGTGCGCGAAATAGCGTTGGCCGTTGCCGCGCACGATCATCCGAACTCCGGTTGTGCCCTCGGGCGGTGGGGTGGCCAGGTCCAGCCGCATCTGGATGAACCCGCCCCGGTTGGCCGTGCTGACGCGGCCCGTCATCCGCGCAAAGGCCTGCCCGTCTTCCTGCGCAAAGGTGACGCCTCCGGTCGAGACGCCCCCCATCACCTGATCGGTGAAGAACCGCCAGCGGGTTTCCGGCTGCATGGTGAAATCCTCGATCAACACATCCTTGTTCAGCGGATCCTCGGCCAGTGCAGGCGACAAGGCCCCACCCAGCAGGGCTGCTGCAACCCAGAAGGGGATCAGACCGCGCCTCGACATATTCGCCTCCTGACCGCTTTCGCCAAGCGTATCCTACCAGTGCTGCGTTCCGGGCGCTCCCTTGATTTGACCGTCCAGGTTGGGCGTGATCCAACCTCCATAGAAGTCGCCCGGCTGCGGGATGACGCGCAGATCTCCGACCCACGCCTCGTCCATGAGGGCTGCGTAAAAGGCTACATGCCCCGCAAGGGCTGCAAAGCGCGCCGTGGGACTGTCATAGGCCCACGCGGCGCGGGGGGCTGTTACTGACCCCGACAGCACATCAAAGTAGCGTGCAGCGCCCTTCCATTCGCAAAAGCTGCTACCGGGCACAGGGCGCAAGGTGGCGTGGATATCCTCAGGCGGCAGGTAATAGGTTGGCGCATGGTGGGTCTCTAACACCCGCAGGGCACGGCGGGTATCTGCCACAAGCGTGCCGCCAAGCCGGATCATGATGCGCTGCGGCACGGGCTGCAAAGCAGGTGGGCGGGGGTAGGACTGCACGTTTTCGCGGGAAAGATCGGTCATGCCAGGGCCCCAAGGTCTGCACAGCCAAGCACGTGAAATACGGCGTCGATCAGGGTGATCATCGCAGCGCAGTCGTCAGTCATAGCCAAAGCACTCTCCTTTCAGTGCGGAATGCGGGCGGTCTGCCTGCGCAACCGGCGCAGGTGCCAGCGGTAGATCACGGGGGCCAGCACATGATCATAGGCCGCCGAAGCGACCTGCCGGACCCCTGGCAGCCCTATGAAACGGGCCAACCGGCGGTACCGTGGCATCTGGGCCCAAAGCACCAGAAATGCCGGGATCCCCGAGGTCAACGTGCCGTCATGCAGCACATACAGCCGCCGAGCCGCGGTATCGGCATCCAGACCCCACGCGTCGCGTGCGTCCGAATTCAGATCGTCGAACCGGATCGGCAAGCCGTTGTCGCCCGCATAGCGCGCGTAGTGCTTGATCTCAAAGTTGCAGACCGGGCAAGTGGCGTTATACAGCACGGCCGTTTTGGCACTATTTTCCATGACCCTGACATAGGTCGCCCCGGCGTGAAGTCCAATGCCAGACCAAGCGCCCATACACAGTCCCATAGCTGCCGCGCCGCCCGGCCTTGTGCGCCCTAGGAAACGCCTGACGTGACAAACCGCACACGTGGAAAGCGCGTGCCCGCGCAATACGCGATCTGTCATTGTTTGAGTTAACGCGATGTTGTCGCACGATATTCTGCTATATGTCTGGCACCGGGGGGACAGTCAACCTGCACGCGGCGAACAAGGCGGCGGGCCTGTCTGATCATGCAGCCATCATTCTGACGTGGCTTGATGGCGTATCAGGTCAGCACACGATAGTGAACCTCGGTCGGTGAGCAAGCGGCACCGTTGATCGGGATCATGTCCTGCGGACACGTCGACATGACGACGATGCAATCAAAGACCGCCCGCAGTGTCACATGATCCCCGGGCTTGCTGAGCGGCTCTCCCCAGGTGATCTTGCCGTCAGGTGCGACGGGAATGTTCATCCACAGGTTCAAGGGAGCAGGGCAATCTGCTGCCCGCAGATCCAGCTGCCCCAAAGCTGCCTTCAGGTTGTCGGTGCAATTGTCATGGTACTGCGTGCAGCCCAGTGCGGCATAGCGGTGCACGTCGCAGGCCGCGATGACCGTATCGTGGCGGCCCGGTGAGGTGTCTTCCTCCAGGATCAGGATGGGACGACGCCGGTTGGTCGTCAGTCCGTCGCCCACGGCAGGGAAGATCCCCTGCAGCGTCGCGTGCAAGTGCTCCATCGACATGAACTCGGACATGTCATCGGCATTGAAGCACCAGGTATCGACGACCTGCTGGCCATGCGTGTTGATAATCTGGATCGCCTGGCCCTTCGCCAAGCGGACCGCGTGACCCCGTCGGGCGGGAACTACGTGAAGGTCTGTCTTCATGGTCTGATTCCCCTGCGCCCCGGCAGGGCATGTGTTCAACTTACTGACGGCGATGTTATTGGTGGTGGCGGCGGGGTCAAGGCAGATAGACAAACCAAGTTGGCCGTAGAACGTGACGCTTGGCATTTTCTGCAAACTGATCACCGGGCAGAACCCGGCCTCGTCAAAAGACGCCGCGCTGGCG
>JANNNF010000078.1:0-5454 GCA_031398405.1 Rhodobacterales bacterium
GCCTTTCCCGGCCATACTGAATTTCTGGCCCATCTGGCAGGAGTGGACCGGGTGGTGATGATGCTGGCATGCCCCGATCTGCGGGTGGTTCCGGTGACGATCCACATGCCCTTGTCGCAGGTGCCGGGCGCGCTCACCGCCGATCTTCTGGAAGACACCATCCTTATCACCCACGCTGCGCTGGTCGCTGATTTCGGCATTGCGCAGCCCCGTTTGCTGGTGGCGGGCCTGAACCCCCATGCGGGTGAAGGCGGGACGATGGGCTTTGAGGATATGCAGGTCATCGCCCCTGTGGTGACACGTCTGGCGGCTGGCGGCATGGCGATCCGGGGCCCAGCCTCGGCGGATACCATGTTCCACGCCGCTGCCCGGGCGGGCTATGATGCCGCGATCTGCATGTATCACGATCAGGCGCTGATCCCGATCAAGACGATAGATTTTGCAGGCGGAGTAAATGTCACACTTGGGTTGCCGTTTGTGCGCACCTCACCCGATCACGGCACCGCATTTGAAATTGCGGGCATGGGCGTGGCCGATCCGTCCAGCCTGATTGCCGCGTTGCGGATGGCTGACCAGATGGCGCAGCGGCGGTAAGGGCGGAGCGGGGGCCAACCCCCGCACCCCCGGGATATTTAAGCCAGTATGAAAGCGAGTAGGAATTTGGGCACGATTGATGGGCTGCCAACACTGCGCGAGGTTATTGTTGCGCATGATCTGGTGGCAAAACGGCAGTTGGGGCAGAACTTTCTGCTCGACCTGAATCTGACCGCAAAGATTGCGCGGTCCGCGGGCGATCTGGCCGGGCATGATATTCTGGAAGTCGGCCCCGGCCCCGGTGGGTTGACACGTGGGCTGCTGGTCGAAGGGGCGCGCCGGGTGTTGTGCGTGGAAAAGGACGCGCGTTGTATTCCCGCGCTGGAACAGATTGCCGCCCTCTATCCGGGGCGATTGCAGATCATCGAAGGCGACGCGCTGGAGGTGGACGCGGCCGCCCACCTGACGGCCCCGATCAAGGTGGTGGCGAACCTGCCCTATAACGTCGGCACCGAACTGCTGATCCGCTGGTTGACCCCCAAAATCTGGCCACCGTTCTGGGATAGCCTGACCCTGATGTTCCAAAAAGAGGTAGCCGAACGGATCGTGGCAAAACCCCGGGGAGATCATTACGGGCGGTTGGCCATTCTGGCGCAATGGCGCTGTGATGCGAAAATCGTCATGCACCTGCCGCCCGAAGCCTTCACCCCGGCCCCCAAGGTCCATTCGGCAGTGGTGCATCTCACTCGGCTGGCAGCCCCCCGTTTTCCTGCCGATGAAGCGGTATTGCAGCGGCTGACCGCGATGGCCTTTGGTCAGAGGCGCAAGATGCTGCGATCCAGCCTAAAGGGGATGGGGACAGATATTGAAGAACGGATCGTGGCGGCCGGCCTGCTGCCAACCGCAAGGGCCGAGGAGATTTCTCTGGAAGGGTTTTGCGCCTTGGCCCGTGAGGTTGCACCGGGCTGAGGTTTTGCGCAGCAAAAAGCCCGCGCCAGAAGTGGCGCGGGCTTTTTGCTGCGATCAAGGCAAGCTCTTATTCAGCCGCTTCGCGCGGGCCAGCATCAGGTTTAGGCGCATCATCGGCCTTCACCTCGGTACGGGGTTTGCGCGGCGCGCGGGTCTTGCGCGGCTCGGGTGGGGCTTCGGCGGCGGGCTGTTCGACCACGGGGGCTGCTACTGGTGCTTCTGCCTCGGGCTTGGGGGTACGTTCACGCCGATCCCTGCGTTCGCCTTCGGGCCGGGGCGGACGAGGGGTCTGGACTGACTCTGAAGCAACAGGGGCCGAAGCCGCAGCGCGATGGCGGGGTTCTGACACGCGCGGTTCTGGAGTCCGTGCCTCGGGCGTTTCCACCAGACCGTTGTCCACATCATGACCGCGCGGGTCAATAACCTGCACTGGGAAGGGCTGTTCTTCCTTCGCCGGATCACGGTAATCGCTGCGATAGTCGCTGCGGTCGTTCCGCTGCTCATTCCGCTGGTCGTTCCGTTCGGGGCGAAACTCGGGGCGCTGATCCTGACGGGTGTCATTGCGTTGATCGTTGCGCGGTTCCGTGCGCTGATCATTGCGGTTGTCCGCCCGGTTCTCTCCCCGGTTATCACTGCGATTTTCCGGGCGCTGATCGTTGCGGGTATCTTGGCGCGAGTCTTGGCGGGAGTCTTGGCGGGAGTCTTGGCGGGTGTCTTGGCGGGTGTCTTGGCGGGTGTCTTGGCGCGAATCTGGTCGATCGCGATAGCCGTCACGGTCATTGCGCTGTGCGTTCTGATTATTCTGGCTGTTTGGCTGACCGTTGCTCTGATTGCCGTTCTGACCGCCATTGCCGTAGCTGCCGGGCTGGTTGGCGGTTTGGCCAGCATTCTGGTTGTTATACTGGCCACTCTGTTGGCGGTCTTGTTGACCCCCTTGCTGGCGGTCCTGCACTTGGCGCACTTCTTGTTCGGCGGCCATCTCACGCATCGCTTCGCCCAGAAGGCGGGTGTAATGCTCGGCATGTTGCAAGAAATTCTCGCAGGCCACGCGGTCGTTTGACAGTTGCGCGTCACGTGCGAGCTGCTGATATTTCTCGATGATCTGCTGCGGCGTGCCGCGCACCTTGCCTTCTGGGCCGGAGCTGTCGAAGACACGGTTGATGATGTTGCCGAGAGTGCGCGGGCGGTTCGTTTTCGAACGCGTACGGGACTTGGAAGAGCGCATCTTGTCCTTTGATCCAGATGATCCGTTGGCCGTGACCTGCGCGCCTATCGCGCAAAGCCCAAATGGGCGGTCTGGCAAGGTCGGGTTTTCTATGCGGGGTGGGGAAGCAGGAAATGCCTGACCCAGCCGTCGTCACATGGCAACGAATAACCATGGCGCGCGCAGCCTGACAAGCCGATTCTGGCAGGTGCCAAAGGATTACGCGGGTTTTGTGGTGAAACAGGCGGAATTCAGGCAGGTTTTGTGACCAGAACCACCCGGTCGCGGCCATCCAGGTCGGTCAGGGTTTGCGCATGGGGCATGTGTGCGGCGGCCAGAAGTGCAGTGACGGCGGCACTTTGGTTGGGGCCGATTTCAAGGATCAAACGCCCGCCCGGCACAAGATGCGCGGCAGCCCCCCGCGCAATCGCGCGGTAGGCATCAAGTCCGTCCCCCCCGGGGGTCAGGGCCATGTGGGGTTCATGATGGCGTACCTCGGGCGATAGTGAGGCCATTTCATCGTCGGCAATGTAGGGCGGGTTCGATGTGATCAGGTCGTAGGTGCCCGGGATGGTCTGGAACCAGTCGGATTGGGCAAAGGTGGCCCGAGTGATGTGCAGCGCCTCGGCATTCGACTGTGCCACGGCAAGAGCGGCAGGGGACAGATCGGTGCCCAAGCCCTGCGCGTCAGGCATATCGGCAAGACAAGACAGCAAGATACAGCCAGACCCGGTGCCAAGGTCCAGCATGCTGGTAAAGGGGGCAAGCAGTGCTGTCTGCACCAGCAGTTCGGTTTCAGGGCGGGGGTCCAGCACATCTGGGGTTACGCGAAAGCTTCGGCCCCAGAACAGGCGCTGCCCGGTGATCTGTGACACTGGTTGGCGGGCGGTGCGGGCAGTGATAGCGGCGTGAAAGCGGGCCAGAGCCTCGGGTGTGATATCGTCGGGCAAATGAAGGGTCAGCCGCTCGGGGGCGATGCCCATGGCGTAAGCAAGCAGCAGGCGGGCGTCGCGGGCAGCATCTGGGATGCCCACCTCGCGCAAGGTTGGAATAGCGGCGCGCAACGCGTCGGTGCCGGTTGTCATCCTTCCATCTCGGCCAGCTTGGTGGCTTGGTCATGCGCCACCAATGCCTCGACCACCGTACCGATTTCACCTGCCATGATCTGCGCCAGCGAATACAGCGTCAGGTTGATACGGTGATCAGTCATCCGGCCTTGCGGGAAGTTGTAGGTGCGGATGCGTTCGGACCTGTCCCCAGACCCGACCTGCGCCTTTCGGTCGGCGGCGCGGGCATCATCTACCTTCGCGCGCTCCAGATCGAACAGCCGGGCGCGCAGCACCTGCATCGCGATTTCCTTGTTGCGGTGCTGCGATTTCTGCGCCGACACCACGATCATCCCCGTCGGAATGTGGGTAATACGCACCGCAGAATCGGTCGTGTTGACGTGTTGCCCCCCCGCCCCCGAGGCGCGCATGGTATCAATCCGAATGTCGGAGGCCGGGATCACAAGATCAACTTCCTCGGCCTCAGGCAGAACCGCCACCGTCGCCGCAGAGGTATGCACCCGGCCTTGAGTCTCGGTCGTCGGCACGCGTTGCACGCGGTGCACCCCGGATTCGAACTTCATCTTGGAAAACACGCCTGCCCCCGCAATATGGACCGACACATCCTTGATGCCGCCCAGATCGCTGTCCTGCTGTTCCAGCACCTCGAACGTCCAGCCCTGACTTTCGGCATAGCGTTGGTACATGCGCAGCAGGTCGGCGGCGAACAACGCGGCTTCATCCCCCCCCGTACCGGGGCGAATTTCAAGGATCGCAGGCCGGGCGTCGGCGGCATCCTTCGGCAGCAAGGCCACCCGCAGCGCCTGTTCCATTTCCGGGATGCGGGCCTTCAACAGCGGAATTTCATCCTCGGCCAAGGCCTTCATTTCCGGGTCGGCCAGCATCAGCTCGGCTTCGGCCAGATTGTCCAGCGCGGCACGATAGGCAGCAATATCATCCGCCACGGGCTTGAGGTCGGAATATTCGCGGCTGATGCGGGCGATGTCTGACGGGCTGGCCCCGGCATTCAGCAGGGCTTCGAGATACTCGAAACGCTGGGTAATCTGGGCGAGGGTATCTAGTGGGATCATGGCTGCGGGTGTGGCGTGGATAACGGGGTTGGTCAAGGTCTGACAGTGCCGGGGCGCGGTGGATGACCCCGGGATAATTGGGGACAGAAAACCATCACAGATGTGAAAGCCAGCCCCGCAGCCGTGCTGCGTTGACGCCAAGATCGTAGCCGCCAAAGCGCTGGCGGGCATAGAGCGTCACCCCCTGCCCCGTGAGTTGCGCCGTCGTGTAATCCGGAAAGCCCCAGACCAGACTGCGGGTTTCCCAAGTGATATGCCCCGCAGCCACGCTGCCAGCGATGCGCCGGGTTCTGGGGGTGGCAAGGGCTGTGGCATCAAGCCTTGCCAGCATCGCCATTGCAGCATCGGCGATTGCTTCCACTTCGGCATAAGCCCCATTCCGCAGGGCCACGACCTGATCATCCACCACCGCAGTTGGCAGCCCAGCCGGGCGCGGGTTGGCAAGTTCCACCTGCCAGTCAGCCGGATTGATCGGGGCAAGCCGAATATAGGCGGTCAGACCAAGAGCTGCAATGATTGCGAAGGCAAGGGCGAAAGACATGGTTCTGACCGCCTGTTTCATCGCGCTATTTGGCGCGGGTTTTGGCCCAGTGGTAAAGGCAAATCAGCT
>JANNNF010000089.1:0-5870 GCA_031398405.1 Rhodobacterales bacterium
GCCACGCCGATCAGCAGCACCCAGATGCCGAAGAAATAAATCACATCGCCGCCGGTAGCCCGCGGACCTGCCGTCGGGGCCTGCCACAGCAAAGGCAGGATCAGAAACAGAATCGCAAACACCGGCAGCAAACGGGCCGCATCGCGCAGCCTGCGCCGACGGTAGCTGTGCCGGGCCAGAAACAGCGGCTTGGCGGGGCGGGGCATCAGGCGGCCATAACAGCGCGTACCTGCGCCAGCAGGTCGGCATTGGCGAAGGGCTTGGTCATGAATCGCGTGACCCCGGCACGGGTCGCAGCATCGCGGTCACGCCCCTGCCCTTTGGCGGTCAGCATGATCACTGGCAGATGGGCGGTGGCAGGGCTGGCGCGAAGGGCGGTCAGAATTTCAAGACCTGACAGGCCGGGCAGCATCAGATCAAGGATCACCAGATCGGGCGGGCTGGCACGCAGGATCGCAAGGCCTGCCGCACCATCGGTCTGCACGTCAACTGCCCAGCCATCACGCGCCAGCAAAAAGCGCATGGCCTCGGCGATGTTGGCTTCATCCTCAATCAGCAGCACGCGTTGCGGCATCTGTCCCCCCGTGGGACACAGTATCACCGAGGGGTGGGGGGGTTGTCAAAAGCGGAAACGTCTGCGGCAAGAATGGGGGTTTCACACTCCCTTGCTCTGGCAGAATAAGGTTTCTCTTACGTGGGACAATTTTCGCACAGAGGATGCAGCTTTCAGACCGGTTTCAGGGATCTATGCCTCAGCCGACAGGATGGAGGGTTCGCGGCGGGCCGCACAGGTGGGGCGCGGGCAGATGCGGCAAGTGGACCCAAGTGGGAGGGCGGGGCCTTCGGTCGGGGCTTCGGGAAGGATCAGCATCGCGGCCTCTTGCAGGGTTGGTCCGCCAAATCCTAGCGGGTGGCGGGTGGTGCTGATGGCGCGCACCAGCAACCTGCGGCCCGTGCGGCCTGTGGTTTCCACCACCGCCTCAACCGGGGTCATCGGGCGCGAAAGGGCGGCGTAAAGCGGCCAAAGCGGACACACTGCGCCAAAGCGGGGCATGGCAAAACCGTCAGTCGGCTTGCGGATCAGCAGGGTGCCCGAGGCATCGCAAGTGACAAGGCCCACGCGGCTGCCCGGCAGGGTGGCAATGCGGCGAAAAACGGCAATGATATCGGTGCCAAATCGGGCGGCAAGGCGGACGGGATCGGGGCCATGCTCGGCAAGGGCCGTGCGAAACGCAGGCAAAGGCAAGGCTTGCGCATCGGCCTGCGCGCGGGCGACCCACGCCCGGGCCATGGCCCGCGCGGCCCCGGAGGCAAGGCCTGCGATCTGGTGGTCAAGGCCAGAGGTGTCTGGCGTTTCAGCCGGGGCCAAGTGCCAGTCGTGGGTGGCAAGCCAAGCCTCCAGTTCCTCTTGTGGGGCGGCGAGGCCCTGTTCGCGGGTCTGATCGGACCCATCAAGATAGGCCACCAGCACCTCGGCCCCTGCGGCCAGACGTTCAGAATCCTGATGCAGGTTGCGGTGGAACCGTTCGCGCCACTCTGGGTCGATCTGTTCATTTTCCGCTAGAATTGCTGCGGTGGACCGGACCGAGGACAGGGCTGACAGCAGGTCGTGCAGGCTGGCCGACAGGTGCGGGTCGTGGGTCATGCGGTCATTGAGCGCCTCAACCGCGCGCTCCAATCCTTCGGTGCGGCGGTACAGGGCAGAGACGACACCGGCCCAGCCCGGAAAGCGGCCAGCGAAATCCTCCAGCCGGTCCAGTTCAGCCTCCCCCCCTGCAAGAGCTGCCCCTGCACGCAGGTCTTCGACCATCACGCCGCCTGCCCCGTCAGCCAGAGCAGCGGGCTCGATGCCAAGGGCGCTTGCCAGACGGACCAGCACATCCGCGGTCACATTGCGACGGTTGTGCTCAATGAGGTTCAAGTAGGACGCCGATATGCCGGCCTTTGCCGCAAGATCAGCCTGCCGCAACGCCAAAGTCATACGGCGTTCGCGCAGCAGGGTGCCAGTCAGGGTGGAGAGGGGCATGGAAACCTCCGCAAGGTGCCCATGATTTACAATATTACAGCAAATTTACATAGATGTAAAAAAGGGCGTCCCTTGCGGCACGCCCCCCGTGTTCAGAACCACTATGGGTTACTTCAGCGCCTTGTCGGTGATTGCATGGGTCCAGGCACCTTCCGGTGCCTTGGTGATAACCGGGTCGGACCCACCCGACATCAGTGCCTCAACCGTGCGGGTATAGTCCGCCTCGTCCAACGCGCCATTGCTGCCAGCCGTCAGCTTGGCAATCTCGCCCATCATGCGCTTTTGGTGCGCCTCGGTCTGCGCGCCGGTTGCGTCATTTTCCAGAACGATGGCGGCTGCCTCGTCCGCATTGGCCTCAGCGTATTTCCAGCCTTTCATGCTGGCGCGCACAAAACGCACCATCTTGTCTTCGAATGCCGGATCGGACAGCTTGTCTTCCATCACATAAAGACCGTCTTCAAGCGTGGCTACGCCTTCATCTTCATACTTGAAGACGACCAAATCCTCGGGCGTCAGCCCTGCGTCGATCACTTGCCAGTATTCGTTATAGGTCATGGTGGATACGCAGGCCGCCTGCTTTTGCAGCAGCGGATCGACGTTGAAGCCCTGCTTCAGCACCGTCACACCGCCCGCTGTGCCATCGGTCTTGAGCCCCAGCTTGCCCATCCAGTTCAGGAACGGGTATTCGTTGCCGCCAAACCAGACGCCAAGGGTTTTATCCGCGAAATCGGCCGACGTCGCCACACCGGATTCCTTGAGGCAGGTCAGCATCATGCCCGACGATTTGAACGGCTGCGCGATGTTGACCAGCGCCAGTCCCTTTTCGCGTGCGGCCAAGGCCGACGGCATCCAGTCCACCACCACATCGGCACCGCCGCCAGCGATCACCTGCGTCGGTGCCACATCGGGGCCGCCCGGCAGGATGGTGACGTTCAAGTTCTCTTCAGTGTAAAACCCTTTGGCCGCCGCCACATAGTACCCGGCGAACTGGGCCTGCGTCACCCACTTCAGTTGCAGAGTCACGTCATCGGCTGCCTGCGCGCCGCTTGCCATCATGGCGAGCATTGCCCCTGTGAGTAGCTTTTTCATCATCAACCTCCAAGTTGAGGGCATTATTGCCCGTTTTATCCGTTCCGTTGGCTTGGGTGCCAAAATGTCACCCGTCGTTCGATCAGCGCGATCAGCCCGTAGAAGGCCGACCCCGCCAAAGCCGCCACCGCAATCTCGGCCCAGATCATGTCAAGGCCAAGCCGCCCGATCTCTGCCGTGATGCGAAATCCCATGCCCACGATAGGGCTGCCGAAAAATTCCGCAACAATCGCGCCGATCAAAGCCAGCGTCGTCGCGATTTTCAGCCCGTTGAAGATGAAAGGCATCGCCGCAGGCAGGCGCAGCTTGAACAGGGCCTGGGCATAGCTGGCCCCGTACGTCTGCATCAGGTCACGCTGCATCTGATCCGCCGCTTTCAACCCCGCCACCGTGTTCACCAGCACCGGGAAGAACACCATCACCACCACAACCGCCGCCTTGGAATGCCAATCAAAGCCAAACCACATCACCATGATCGGGGCGATACCAACAATCGGCAAGGCGGCCACAAAATTGCCCACCGGCAGCAGGCCCTTTTGCAAAAACGGGCTGCGGTCAATGGCAATCGCTGTCAACACGGCAGCGGTGCAGCCGATGACATAGCCGGACAGCGCGCCCTTGACAAAGGTTTGTACGAAATCGGCCCACAGGGTGGGGCCTTCCTGCGCGATGCGTGCCGCAATAGCCGAAGGTGCGGGCAGAATGATCGGGCTGATGCGATACATCCCCGCCGCCATTTCCCACAGCGCCAGCAACGTCAGCCCGAACACAGCGGGGACAGCGTATTTGACCCACGGGGCGCGGGTCTGTGACAGGCCCGAGTTCAAAAGCCACGCACCCGCCCAGAACGCCATGAGAACTGACAGCCTCCAGTCATACATCAGCGCGGCAAGGCTGGCGCCGATCAGCCACATCAGCCCATCCAAACCAAACAGAGTTGAGGCCCGGTTTGACGTGCGTTCTGCAGTCTTGCTCACCTTGCCATCCCCATCCGCCGCAATGTCACACGCTCCACCATGCTGATGATCGCCACCAAGGATGCCGCCACCAATGCGGCCCCGAACAGAGCCGCCCAGATTTGCACGGTTTGCCCGTAATATGACCCGCTCAGCAACCGCGACCCAAGGCCCGCCACCGCCCCGGTCGGCAATTCCCCCACGATGGTGCCGACCAAAGACGCGGCAATCCCCACTTTCAGGCTTGTGAACAAGTACGGCAGCGACGACGGCAAGCGCAGCTTGCCCAAGGTTTCCGCCCCAGACGCGTTATAGGTGCGCATCAGATCCAACTGCATCGCATCGGGCGCGCGCAGGCCTTTGACCATGCCCACCACCACTGGAAAAAACGAAAGGTACGCCGAGATGATCGCCTTGGGCACTAACCCCTGCACCCCCATCGAGTTCAGCACCACGATAATCATCGGCGCAATCGCAAGGATCGGGATGGTCTGGCTGGCTATGGCCCAGGGCATTACGCTCATATCCATGGCGCGGTTGTGGACGATACCGATGGCGAGCATTATCCCCGCCGTCGTGCCGATCAGGAACCCCAGCAGCGTGGCCGACAGCGTGACCCAGGCATGGTAAACCAAGCTGCGTTTTGAGGTGATCGCCTGCCCCGCAATCCCATCCCACAACCCGAACGCCACCTGATGCGGGGCAGGCAACACCGGGCGTTCCTGCGTCAGCGTGGCCTTGATCAACCCCCGCAGATCCACCGCCGCATTGGCCCGCGCCGCCTGGTCATAAACCCATGTGGCGTTCATCCAGACAGCGGCAACATACCACAACACGGTGATCACCCCCAGCACGGTCAGAATGGGCAAAACCCTGCTCATGGCCCCGCCCAGCCCCATGTCGGCATCAGGCTGACGCTCTCGCCGCTGATCTCGTCGCGCACCTCAACCGACACACCATACGTCGCTTGCGGATCTTTCGCACTGCCCCTAAATTTCAACTTTACCGTCAATGGAACCGACTGCCCTGCCCGGACCTCTCCATCAAAGCAAACCCCTTCGGTACCCGGCGTGTCGGTATTGTCGGCATCTGTAAAAGACAACTTGCAGCGCAGCCGAACCTTGATGGAAGGGCGCTCTGCCGCACGGCTGGCCTGGATTGCCACTTGCACCACCTCACGCCCCAATACCCGCGTGGCCGGGCTGCCGTTAGCCTTGACCAGAGCCGCCGAGATGTGCAGCAGATCGCCCAAACCGCCGCCTTTGGACGGCTTTGCGGCATAGGTGCCCAAGCCGTAAGCATCGGCGTAGGTTTCGGCCTGTGCAAATGTTCCGGCCAGCAAGGCGAACAGGATAAGGGCGAACCTATTCATCAAGATGCCCCGCCCGCAAACCTTCGCGCACCCGGTGGGCAATCTCGATGAACTCCCGACTGTCACGAATATCCAACGGGCGGTCCTTCGGCAAAGGGCTCTCGATGATATCGGTGATCCGCCCCGGACGGGGGCTCATCACCACGATCTTGGTCGAAAGATACACCGCTTCGGGGATGGAATGGGTCACAAAGGCAATGGTTTTTTCCGTGCGCGCCCAAAGCTTCAGCAATTCCTCATTCAGATGGTCGCGCACAATTTCATCCAGCGCGCCAAAGGGTTCGTCCATCAACAAGATATCGGCGTCAAACGCGAGCGCGCGGGCGATGGAGGCGCGTTGCTGCATACCGCCCGAAAGTTGCCATGGGAATTTGCGGCCAAATCCCTGCAGATCAACCAGTTGCAGGGCGTTGTTGATGCGTGCGTC
>JANNNF010000098.1:0-2635 GCA_031398405.1 Rhodobacterales bacterium
TGCGCAATCCACAGTGCCGAAAAAATCGCCGGAACCTCCATCGCGGCGGCAACGGCGACCATGTAGCCGTCAGAGGCAATTCCCGACATGTCCAGCAGACTGATGGCGGCGACGAATGTGACGATAGAGATGGACCCGTAATGCCCGGATACAGCGGCAGCGTTCAGCGTATCCAGCCGCGTTGTGGCCTGCAGCAACGCAAAAGCCACGAAGGGCAGCGCAAAAGACAACAGTACCCCGGCACCGATGGTCAGGAACAGATCCTGTTGCAACCCATGTCCGGCGAGGCTGTTGCCACCTTTGAAGCCGATGGCAAGAAGCAGATAGAGTGACATGAATTTGGCAGCGCCCACCGGGATCGCAAGGTCACTTCGGACGAACGCGGCCAGCAGACCAAGGACAAAGAACAGGATCGTCGGGACCAGCAGATTTGAAGACAGCGTTTCGATCATGGTTGGCAGTTGCGACCTCCGTGGCATGCAGCTCGCTTGTTGCCTGATTTATATTCATAGGATAAATACAAATCAGGTGGTCAATCCATAGGGCGGGACTATGATATGCGCCCCACGCTGCGCCAGTTGGAATATGTGGTCACGGTGCACCGGCTGAACGGCTTTGGGCTGGCGGCCAATTTGCTGCATGTCAGCCAACCCAGCTTGTCCGCCCAGATCGCGGCGGTCGAGGCTGACCTTGGGGTGCGCTTGTTTGACCGGGGCCGCAATGGCGCGCAGACTACGGCCAAGGGCGAGGAATTTGTGCGCCGCGCCCTGCGCATTCTGACCGAGGTGGAGGATTTGCGCAGCGCGATGACCTCAACCTTGCCATTTTCCGGGCGGCTGCGGCTTGGAGTGCTGCCCTCGATTGGCCCCTATCTGTTGCCGCAGGTCGTGCAGAAAATCCACCGGCTGCAACCAGACCTGCGCATCATCGTGCGTGAGGAAAACACCATGGCACTGGAAGACGGGCTGAAAACCGGGCGCTTTGACTCTATCATCTCGACCCCCGAGGATCATCCAAATACCGTGCAGCACCACCTGTTCAATGAGACGCTATGGGTGGCGATGGCGACCGATGATCTGCTGGCGAGCCGCGATCAGATTGATGCGACCGATCTGGCAGGTCGGCGATTGCTGACGTTGGACAAGGGCCACCGTCTGTCCCGCATCGTCTATGCGCTTGCGGCGGCCAGTGGCGGCGTGGTGTCGGATGATTACGAAGGCACAAGCTTGGACTCAATCCTGCTGATGGCCGCGACCGGGTCGGGGATTGCAGTCATTCCTGAACTGTTTGCAAGGCGGCAAGCCATCCACCGTGACGAAGTTGTGGTCAGACCGCTGAAGATGGCTGATGCCAACCGCGACATTGCCTTGCTGTTCCCGGTGCAGCGCCAGACCGGGCAAGGCGACACCCAGTTCACCGAAGCGTTGCAAGAAGTTGCGTTGTCCATGGGGCTGAACCTGCGCAAGCCCACCGCATAGGATAACTCCAAATCTTTGTTAGCCAACTGGCGTTACCTCGCCGCCTCATTTCAGAAAAACAGCCAGCGGACCCAGCCGCTGCCAATGTGACGCAACACCCAGTGAAAAGATCAGATCGAGGAATAAGCCCTCACCCTACCGCCCAAATTCATTCCCGATTTGCACAACAGGCGATAACACCACCCGAGTGGCGGTCTGAACTGTCAGAACTGTGCTGGACAACAGGTCTGTCCGGGCGGCACGGTCACGGTCAAACGCTTGACCCACTTGCGTAATTCCGCCCAACAATTTGATCAGCGCCGGTGAATCGCCCAGAACAAAATGCCCCGATCCCTCGTTGAAAGACGAAATATCCAACAGCGTCACCTTCAGATCCGCCACTCGCGTCAGGTCTGTCAGGGTGCCCAACCGCTCTTTCTGGCCAGTCATCAGACCAGCCAGTTTCAACACCCGGTCTTTGCCAGACCCGAAAATCAAAAACGGCTGTGGCAACCTGCCAATTGCCTTGGCCTGCGTGCGGAACACCTCAACATCAATGTCTGGCGAAATCAGCACCACGCCCGCTATCTTGTTCAGCGTCGCCCGATCCCCGCGGATCGAAATCTGGCGCAGAGCCTCCATCATCAGATGTGACCCCATCGAATGGGCCACCAGTGTAATCCGTTGCGCACCCGCCCTTGTCACCTCGTCAATCAACGATTCCAAGCCATCCCGGGCAAACAGCACCGAATCCCGGTCGTAGACATAACCCAAAGGCTCCGCCGCCGAAGGCCAGCTATAATGCACCACCGCCCCCGGCATCTCCAGATCGTGCGCCAGTTGCGCAATCCGGTACAGTCCTTCTGAAAAAGTGTTGTTATAGCCGTGAACGAAAATCACAACATCATTGCCAGAGGGTCGCATCGCCTTTCCAATATCACGGCGAAATTCAGACTCGGTCTGATAGCGCACTTCCTTGGTGGTCAAAAAGTCCACCTGCGGGTTCGGTTGCGCCCCACGTCTCGGCCATTTGATAGATCCCAGATCGCGCTCTGGTGGGACTGAAATGTCATAGCGGCCCAAAAACGTGGTTTCTGACCGTTTAGACCCGAAATGTCCGGTGTCATCATAGGCCCGTGTCGTGCCGATAAACACCGATCCCACATCGCCCACCGCCC
>JANNNF010000103.1:0-5272 GCA_031398405.1 Rhodobacterales bacterium
GTCGACTCCGGCGACGGTGCCACTGCGCTGGGTGGGTCAACGTCCGCGCCATCTACACAACGCCCCTCAGCTTTGAAAAAAACCCCCCGTCACAATCTATCCTTCAAAGACGGTGGTTTGGGGCGGCGGGACGGGGTATGATGTTGTGGATGCAGGGATAAAGGGGCGGCTATGTCGGTGTTTGCGCTGCTGGCGGATATCTTGTTTGTTGGCCATTCGCTGGTCGGGCCGACCTTGCCGTCGCTGGTCGAGGCGGGCCTTTCGCAGATGGGCCAGCCAGGTGTGGTGCAGGCGCAGATTATCAACGGCGCGCCGCTGCGCTATAACTGGGACAATTCAGCCAATGCCGAAGGGGTGGACGGCCGGGCCGTGCTGGCGCAGGGCAAGGTCGATGCGCTGATCCTGACCGAAGGCATCCCGCTGGCGGGCAACATCCAGTACAATGACACGGCGGGCCAGATTGCGGCCTTTGCGGGCCTTGCGCGCGAGGCCAACCCGGATGTGCGGGTGTACCTGTATGAGACGTGGCATTCGCTGAACTCGGGCACAGGCGCGACAGTGCCGGACGATCCGGGGGCAGGGGTGCCGTGGCGCGAACGCATCACCGACGATCTGGCGCTGTGGGCCAGTATGGCCGGGCCCGAGGTGCAGATCATTCCGGCGGGTCAGGCGATGGGCTTGCTGGCAGATGAGATTGCCGCAGGCCGGGTGCCGGGGATCACCGATATCCGCGATATGTTCAGCGATGACATCCACCTCAGCGGGAAGGGGCTTTATTTCGTCGCCTTGGTGCATCTGGCAGTTCTGACGGGCAAGACGCCCGAAGGGTTGCCGCCCAAGCTGACGCGGGCCTGGCCCACGCGGGATTCGGTGCTGACAGACGATCAGGCCGCGGCATTACAGAAGGTTGCGTGGGCGGCGGTGCAGGCGTTTCCGGCGCAACTGGCGGGGGTGGCGGCAGAGGCGGCCCCGGCCGCCTTGCCTGCCGCCACGACAGAGACCGTTGTGGCGGATAATCCGGTGGTCGCGCCTGACCCGGTGGGATCAGCGGATATACTCCCGATGCCCCGTTTTGCCCCGATCACCAACCCCAAGCTGACCGTTGGCCTGGCGGGGGTGAATGACTGGTCGGTGCAGCAGCCGTTCCTGAACTTGATCAAAACCGCGCGCCCGTGGACAGGGCATCTGCCCGGCCAATGGGGCGGCTGGGACCATGACCGTCTGGTGGCGGCAGGTGTGCTGGACGCCGATGGCTGGCCCAAGCGCCTGCCGCCGGAAATCAACGGGTTGTCCACGCTGATACTGACCGACCTGCCGGCTGAGGCCGCGGGCGTCGCGGGGCGCTATGTGCTGACCTATGCGGGCACGGCAGATGTGGCGGTTGAAGGCGCGGTCAAAGTGATCGAGGCCGCACCCGGGCGCATCATGTTCGACTATGCCCCCGGCACCGGGGCGGTGCTGATCAACGTGGCGGCAATTGCAGAGGCGGACCCGTTGCGCGACATGGTGGTGGTGCGCGAAGATCGGGCGCAGGCGTTGGCGGCCGGGGAGGTGTTTAATCCCGACTGGCTGGCGCGACTGCGCGGCGTGTCTGGTTTGCGGTTCATGGATTGGATGGCCACCAACAATTCCCCCCTCTCTCGCGCGGAAGACCGCCCCAAACCCGCCGATTACACTTGGGCCCGCAATGGCGTACCGATGGAGGTGATGGTGGCGCTGGCCAATGAGTTGGACGCCGATCCGTGGTTCACCATTCCGCATCTGGCCGAAGATGCGCTTGTGCTGGAACTGGCGGAATTGGCGCAATTCGGTTTGGAGCCTGCCTTGCAAGCCTATGTCGAGTATTCGAACGAGGTGTGGAACTGGCAATTCGCCCAAGCGCTGTGGGCCGAGGAGCAAGGCCGCGCCCGTTGGGGACGCGATCAGACCTGGGTGCAGTTTTATGCCTTGCGTGCGGCGCAGGTCATGGGAGTCTGGTCCAACGTCTACGGTGCCGAGGCCAAAACCCGGCTGGTGCGGGTGATTGCCACCCAGACGGGGGCGAAGGGGCTGGAAGAGCAGATCCTCGAGGCCCCACTCGTGCTGGCTGAAGGCGTGGATATCACGGCCAGCTTTGATGCCTATGCGGTCACGGGGTATTTCTCGGGCCTGTTGGGGGGCGAGGCCAAGGTGGCAGCGGTCAAGGGTTGGTTGGCAGAAAGTGCAGCGGCTGGGGATGCGACGCAGCGCTATGATCTGGCTGTGACGAAGGCGGCGGCAGAGTTGCGCAACGGGGCAAGTACGGGCGTGCCCGAAGATACGCTGGACATGCTGCTGACCGATACGCTGCCCTATCAGGCCCGCGTCGCGGCCAAGCATGGCTTGCGGCTGATCATGTATGAAGGCGGCACCCATGTGGTGGGCTATGGCCCGGTGGTGGACGACCCGGACGTGACGGCGTTCTTTAATCATCTGAACTTTACCCCAGAAATGGGCGCGCTTTACGCGGACCTTCTGGCAGGCTGGGCGCGGGTGTCGGATGCGCCGTTCAATGCGTTTGTCGATCTCTATACCCCAAACAAATGGGGCAGTTGGGGGGCCTTGCGGCACCTTGGCGACAGCAATCCCCGCTGGGACGCCTTGGCCAAGGGATGTAGCGCGTGTTGAGCGTGATCGTCCCTGCCAGCAACGAAGAAGCGTTTATCGGCCCTTGCCTCGCGGCGCTGCTGGCATCAGACCCGGTGCCGGGCGGGGCCGAGGTGGTGGTCGTCGCCAATGGCTGCCGCGACAGGACGGTTTCGGTCGCGCAGGGGTTTGCCTCACGGGCCGAGGCGGCGGGGTGGGGGTTCACCGTGCTGGACCTTGCGGCAGGGTCCAAACCGCTGGCGCTGAACGAGGGCGACCTTGTGGCGCAGGGCGATTTGCGCGCCTATCTGGACGCCGATGTGGTGGTCAGCGCGCCTGTGATGGCGCAACTGGCCCTCGCTTTGGCGGGGCCAGATGGAATCTATGCCGGGGCCACGCCTGTCATTCCACGCGCGAAATCGGGGGTGACGCGGGCCTATGCGCGGTTTTGGTCTGTGCTGCCCTTTGCCCGAAGTGTGGCGGCGGGGTATGGCCTGTTTGCGGTGAACACCGCAGGACGGGCGCGGTGGGGCGCGTTTCCTTCGATCATCTCGGACGACACCTTCGTGCGCTTGCAGTTTCAGCCCGAAGAGCGCGTGCAGGTCCCCGGCACCTACATGTGGCCGATGATCGAAGGCTTCGCCGCCTTGGTGAGGGTGCGGCGCAGACAGGATGCGGGGGTGGCAGAGCTTGACCGCCTGCATCCAGGCATTCTGGCACGGCAAGGCAAGGCCCCGCTGCGGACGCGACAACTCGCATGGATGGTGCTGGCGGACCCGGCGGGGTTTGCGGTGTACGGTGCTGTGTCGCTGGCGGTGCGGGCACGGCGTGGGTCTGCGGGTTTCACGCGGGGGCGTTAGTGTGCATTTATGCACAATAATGGCGCGATGTCCGGTGTTTAATTCTGTCTGCGCAGGGTTATGTTTAGCGCAGCACGATAACGGAGGCTTCCATGACGACGATTCCCGGACTTCACCATGTGACAGCGATCTGCGGTTCGGCGCAGGACAATGTGGCGTTTTACACGGGGCCGCTGCGCCAAGCTCTGGTCAAGAAGACCGTCAACTTTGACGACCCCGGCACCTACCATCTGTATTATGCCGATGCCGTTGGCAGCCCCGGCACAATCCTTACCTTCTTTCCCTTTTCGGATGCGGGACCGGGCCGTGCAGGGCCGGGGATGGCCTCGGCGTATGCTTACGCAGTGCCCGACCTGGACGCGGTGATGCGTGATCTGACAGAAAGCGCCGTGGCCTTTGCTGGTCCGGTGGACCGCTTCGGTGCGCGCGTGATCACCCTGCGGGACCCCGACGGCGCGCCAGTGGAGCTGATCGAGGATGCCTCTGCCCTCGATAGCCACGGCTTTCATTCCGTGACGCTGTGGGAAAAAGATCCGGACCGCACGGCGCGGTTGCTGACGGATGTATTCGGATATGCGGCTTTGGGATCGGAAACGACGGCTGGGTTTTCGCGTCTGCGGCTGGTGGCGCCGGGCACTGAGCGTGGCCGGATCATCGACATCATCCGCAGTGACGCCCCCGCCAACGGTCGCCCTGGTGCCGGCACGATCCACCATGTCGCGTTCCGCGCCAAAACGCAGGACGATCAGCATGGCTGGCAGGAAAAGCTGGGGAGTGTCGGGCACCGTACCACCGAGGTGATCGACCGGCAGTATTTCAACGCCATCTATTTTCGCGAACCGGGCGGCGTATTGTTCGAAATCGCCACTGACCCACCGGGGTTTTCGGTGGACGAGCCTGCCAATGCCTTGGGGCAAAAGCTGATGCTGCCGCCGCAGTATGAGCCAATGCGCGCGCGGATTGAGCGTAACTTGCCAGTGTTGAAGGTGGCCCAGTGAAACGGGCAGGGCCAGTGGGGGCCAGGACCGGCATCGTGCTCGCCCATGGGCGTGGGGCGGATGCAGCGGATATCCTCGGTCTGATCGCGGTCTCTGGCCTGACCGAAGTGGCGGCAATTGCCCCCGATGCGCCGGGCCATTCTTGGTGGCCGACGTCGTTTCTGGCGGCGTCTGCGCAGATGGAACCCCATGTGGTGCAGGGCGTGGCTGCAATGCTGGCGGGCGTGGCGGCGCTAGAGACTGAAGGTATTGCCCGCAACCGCATCTGGCTGGGCGGGTTCAGCCAAGGAGCAGGACTGGCGCTGGAAACCTTTGCGCGCGAAGGGGTTGGATTGGCGGGTGTGTTCGGCTTTTCGGGCGGCTTGATCGGCACGGGCGACGCGGGTGGGCCTGCGGACGCGGCACTGTATGGCCATGCAGCGAAACGCTTTGATTATACCGGGCGGCGAGACGGGGCAAAGGTCTGGATATCGGTGCACGCCCGCGACCCGCATATCCCGGTCAAACGGGTGCAGGACAGCGCCACCGTTCTGCGCGCCATGGGGGCCGAGGTCGCAACCCGCATTCACCCGGGGGCCGGGCATGGCATGCTGGATGAAGATATGACGGTTCTGCGGGATTACCTGCGCGGTTAAGCTTAAATTTCCCTTTGCGGAAATAGTCCCGCCGGGGGCATCCGCAGGTGACTCTGGTGAGAGTATCTAGAAAACAGCAATGGGGCTAAGGTCAGTCCAGCCACAACGGGCCGCGAGGTCTTGTGGCGCATGATCGGTGCTGATGGCCATGGCCGACCGCACCGCGGTAGAGTAG
>JANNNF010000113.1:0-5564 GCA_031398405.1 Rhodobacterales bacterium
CGACACACGCCAAACCCTTTGCCGGAGCCGCCAGATGTCCAATCCCGTACCAATCAAATTCACCGAAACCGACCTTGACGCGCTGATCACTGCCCCCGGGCGCATCGCCATTCTGACAGATGGGGCGACGGGCCTGTCGCCAGCTGCGCGCAAGCTGGACCGGGCGATGTAGGGGGCGTTGGTGCGGTATCTTGGTTCCGACGCTTATAGCCGCCTGAAACCCGGCGAGGCGCAGGATCTCGCCTACCCTGCAGGCCTTGCGTGTGATGCGGTCCAGGTGGTGTTTCTGCCCAAACGCGCGGACATGGCAGCCGCGCGCAAGGCAGGCGGGGCCATCGGTCGCGCCCATGGTACGGCACCCGCGCTGATTGTTGGCGAGTCTCACCCCCGTGCCGCTGATGTGGCCTTTGGCATGGCGATGCGCGCGTACGAGTTCACCCCCCACAAATCCGCAGACCCCAAACATCCCGGCCCGGTGACGATGATGGTCGCGGCCCCCGAAGCAATTGCCATTGAGGCAGCCCCAATGGCCGCCGTGGCCGAAGGCGTGTTCTTCACCCGCGATCTGGTCAACGAACCCGCCAACATCCTGACCACCGACGATTTTGCGGCCCGCCTGGCCGCGATGCAGGAACTGGGGCTGGAGGTGGAAATCCTTGAGGAAGAGGCTTTGGCAAAACTGGGCATGCGTGCGCTGCTTGGCGTTGGGCAGGGGTCGGAAAGCCCATCTAAAGTGGTGGTGATGCAGTGGAACGGCGGCCCGAAAGATGAGGCTCCCTTTGCGCTGGTCGGCAAGGGCGTGGTGTTTGACACCGGCGGCATTTCCATCAAACCCGCAGGCGGGATGGAAGAGATGACGATGGACATGGGCGGGGCAGGCGTCGTTGCAGGCGTGATGCGCGCCTTGGCGCTGCGCAAGGCGAAGGCCAATGTCGTGGGTCTGGTGGGCCTCGTGGAAAACATGCCCGACGGCAAGGCACAGCGCCCCGGAGATGTGGTCCGCGCGATGAACGGCGTGACGATAGAGGTGATCAACACAGATGCCGAGGGCCGCTTGGTTCTTGCCGATGTGCTGTGGTACACTCAAGAACGCTTCAAGCCCACGGGCTTGATCAACCTCGCCACCCTGACGGGTGCTGTCATCGTGGCCTTGGGCCATGAAAACACAGGCGTATTTTCGAACAATGACGATTTGTGCAACGCCTTTCTCAAGGCTGCAGCGGCGGAAGGCGAAGGTGCGTGGCGGATGCCGATGGGCGACGGCTATGATGCCAAGCTCAAAAGCCGGATCGCCGATATCATGAACTCCTGCGGCCGTGACGGCGGTGCGATCACTGCAGCGCAGTTTCTCGGGCGGTTCGTCAAACCTGAAACGCCGTGGTGCCACCTTGATATCGCAGGCACGGCGCTGTTGAAATCCGACACCGCCCTGTCACCCAAAGGCGCCACCGGCTGGGGCGTGATGGCGCTGGATCGCCTGATCCGCGACAAGTATGAGGCGAAATAGCCCGCTATGGGCCTGTTGATGTTCTACCATCTGACCCGGTCCCCGGCGCAGGACACGCTGACCACAATCCTGACCCGCGCCATGGGGCAGGGTTGGCGCGTGATGATCCGCAGCCCGGACCGGGCTACGCTGGACCGGCTGGATGCTGCCCTCTGGCTTGACCCTGAAGATGGCTTTCTGCCCCACGGGTTGCAAGGCGGCGAGTACGACGCTGATCAGCCGGTTCTGCTGGGACAGGGGCCGGCAACCAATGGGGCAAAGGGCGTAATCTTATTGGACGGAGCTGAGACAGGCCTTGCCGAGGCGCAGGCGATGGAGCGGGTCTGGGTCATCTTTGACGGTGCAGATGGCGCGCAACTGACCAAAGCGCGCAGCCAATGGAAACACCTGACAGATGCCGGGGTGGCCGCACAATACTGGTCTGAGGAGTCCGGCAAATGGGAAAAGAAGGCGGAAAAACTCGCCCCCCAACTACCCTGACCTTTCATTTTCTGTCGATAAATATCCCGGGGGTCCGGGGGCTGGCCCCTGGCGATTGGCCCCGATCACCGCCGCAAAATCATTTTCCCATCCGCAATCTCAATTCGGTACTGCCCCAGATAATCCATCCCAAGCAATGAGATATCCATCGCGCCCTCTGTCACGCTGGCCCGGAAATCAGCGTCCCGGTAGGGGCCCAGCTCCACCATCGGCAGCGTCACTCCCGCCGTGCGGATGACGCCGTTGGCCGTGCTGGCCTCGCCCATGTAAACCAATGCCTCGGGGTCGATCCCCAACCGCCGCGCGTCGGCGTCAGACAGCACCATGTTGGTGGCCCCGGTATCGGCCATGAAGCGGACGGGTTCACCGTTGATCAGCAGCGTCAAGTAGTAATGCCCGTCGCCCGCGCGCGGTACCTCGATCTGGCCGCCCGCCACCATCTGGCGCGGCACGATATCGGTCTTTATATCGGACCACAGCCCATAGCCCGCCATCACCCCCAGAAAGATCATCGCCCAAGCCAACGCGGTGCGCAGTGCCACGCCCAGACGGGTTCGGTATTCGACCATCACCCAACCGCCGACCGCCAGCACCAACAGCCCCAGATACACCAGTTGTGCGATGTTATCGCTGCTCATCGGGCACTCCTTTCCCGACAATATGGGGTGTCGCGGGGGCTTTGCACAGGTCAGCCGACAAGCCCGGTGCCGCGCACGCCGTCGATCACGAACTGCACGGCAAGGGCGGCCAGCAGCATGCCCAAAAGCCGAGTGATTACAATGGTTCCGGTGCGGCCCAGCAGGCGTTCCAGTGGCGGCGAGGCCAGCAGGAACCCGTAGGTGACCACCATCATCGCGCCCATCAGCCCCATGACTGCCGCAGTGCCACCCCACCCCGGACCAGATTGCCCCACCAGCAGGATCATCGACGCAATCGCCCCAGGCCCCGCAATCAGCGGGATGGCCAGAGGAAACACCGATGGGTCGTGGTCGGGGTCGGCTTGCTGGCCTTCGCGGCGCTGGGTCCGGCGTTCAAACAGCATGTCGAGCGCGGTCAGAAACAACAAAATTCCGCCCGCAATGCGGAAGGCAGACATGGAAATGCCAATAAAACCAAGGATAGCCTCGCCCGCCAGCCCAAAAGCCAGCAATAGCCCCGCTGCGATGATGCAGGCGCGTTTCGCCATGGCCCGGCGGCGATCTGGCGTCATGCCTGCTGTCAGCGCGATGAACAGCGGAACCAACCCTGGTGGGTCGATGACCACAAAAAGAGTGGCGAAGGCGGTGATCAGGAAGGCGTGGTCCATGGGGTCACGCTAGGTGGTTGGCGCGGCTGTGGCAAGCTTGGGGTGGCTCAGGCCGCCGTTTCGAGTTTCTCCTGTGCGGCCAGCCACATAGCTTCTGCCTTGTCCAGCGCGCCCATCACTTCGGCATATTTTTGGTTCCACGTCGCAAGCTCGCCTTTGCGACCATCTTCGTACAGTTCAGGGTCTGCCAGCTTTTTCGCCAGCCGGTCGCGCATCTCATTCAGCTTGGCCAGACGTTCCTCGCATTTGCGCACTTCGGCGCGCATCGACAGCACATCTTCCCGAGTAAATTTCTTTACCTTTTCAACAGGTTTAGCGGCGATCTTCACGTCTTCATCCCCGGCCAGCAACTGGCGGCGATAAGCTTCAAGATCTTCGGTGTAGGGCGTCACAGCGCCGCCCTTGACCAGCCATAACCGGTCGGCCACCAGACCCAGCAGGTGCATATCGTGACTGACAAGGATCACAGCACCGGAATAGGTGGTCAGCGCCTCTACCAGTGCCTCGCGGCTTTCCATGTCAAGGTGGTTGGTCGGTTCGTCAAGGATCAGCAGATGGGGTGCGTCAATGGTGGCCAGCAAAAGGGATAGACGTGCCTTTTGCCCGCCGGACAGACGGCCCACAGCAGTTTCGGCCTGATCGGCCATCAAACCAAAGCCCGCAAGCCGGGCGCGCAGTCTTGGCTGACCCTCAGCCGGGCGCAGGCGCATGACGTGTTGCAGCGGGGTCTCGTCGATGTGCAACTCATCCACCTGATGCTGCGCGAAATAGCCGATGCGCAGTTTTGACGACTTGGTGAACTTGCCTTCCGAGGTTTGCAGCTTGCCCGCCAGCAACTTGGACAGGGTGGATTTGCCTTCGCCGTTGCGGCCCAGAAGGGCAATCCGGTCATCCTGATCAATGCGCAGCGACAGTTTGCGCAGAACCGGCGGGCCGCCGTATCCTACGGCGCCGCCATCAATGTTGATGATCGGGGGCGACAATTCCTCGGGTTCGGGGAAAGTGAAAACCACTTTCTTCGCGTCTTCCGGGGCGGTGATCGTCTCCATCTTTTCCAGCATCTTGACACGAGACTGGGCTTGCACTGCTTTGGAGGCCTTGGCCTTGAAACGGTCCACGAAACTTTGAAGATGGGCGCGGCGAAGTTCCTGCTTCTTCGCCTCTGCTTGCAGCACAGCGCGGCGTTCGGCCACTTGGCGGGCGAACTGGTCATAAGGGCCGGACCAATAAGTCAGCTTCTTGTTATCCAGATGCAGGATGCCGGTCACAGCGCGGTTCAGAAGGCCCCGGTCGTGAGAAATAATCAGCACGGTATGGGGGTATTTTTGCAAATAGCTTTCCAGCCACAGCGCCCCTTCAAGGTCGAGGTAGTTGGTTGGTTCGTCCAGCAGCAGGTAATCAGGCTGCGCAAACAGCACTCCTGCCAATGCCACGCGCATCCGCCAGCCGCCCGAGAAGTCTGAGCAGGGGCGCTGCTGGGCCTCGGCGTCAAAGCCCAACCCCTTGAGAATGCTGGAGGCACGGCCTTCTGCCGACCATGCGTCGATATCCGCCAATCGCGCCTGCACCTCGGCGATGCGGTGCGGGTCGGTGGCGGTTTCCGCCTCGGTCATTAGGGCTGCGCGCTCGGTGTCGGCCTGAAGCACGGTTTCCAGCAAGCTGGTAGACGATGAGGGCACTTCTTGGGCCACGCCGCCGATTTTGGCGCGGGACGGGATAGAGATGTCGCCGCCCTCCAGTGCCAGTTCGCGGCGGATCAGGCGGAACAGGGTGGTTTTGCCAGCCCCGTTGCGCCCGACTAGGCCCACCTTGTGGCCAGTGGGAATAGTGGCCGACGCGCCTTCAAACAAAGGGCGGCCTTCGACGGAATAGGTGATATCTTCGATTTTCAGCATGGGCCAGCCCTTGCCCTATGGGGGGGGCGGCGTCAACCGTTCGGGGCCGAAAACGCTGTAGAATTTGCGTGGAGTAGCGGTAAAGAACCCGTGGAGGACCGTTTCTACACATCTGTCACGGCTTTTCAACAGACCGAGGCCGTGGTAGCAGCCGCCGCAATCCCTTTGCGCAACCCCGCGCACCCAATTTACGGAGAGCCCCCATGGCCGTTGAACGCACCCTTTCGATCATCAAACCCGATGCCACCAAGCGCAACCTGACCGGCAAGATCAATGCCAAGTTTGAGGAAGCCGGTCTGCGTATCGTGGCCCAAAAGCGCATCCACCTGTCGATGGCACAGGCTGGCGCGTTTTACGCCGAACATTCCGAGCGCGG
>JANNNF010000134.1:0-3059 GCA_031398405.1 Rhodobacterales bacterium
CGCATGGCGGTTCTGGGCTTGCCCGTTATGTCTTGGGTCGCGATTGCAGTGATCGCGCTGTTTGCCATTGTAATCACCCGCACGCCGCTGGGTCGCGCGTTCTTTGCCGTGGGAGGCAATCCGCATGCCGCCGTCTATGCGGGCATTGACGTTGGGCGGACGCAATGTGCGGCGTTCATCTTGTCCGGCATGCTGGCGGGTCTGACCGGCTATCTGTGGGTCGCGCGCTATGCCGTGGCCTACGTCGATATCGCGGGCGGGTTTGAGCTGGACGTGGTTGCCGCCTGCGTGATCGGAGGTATCTCTATCGCGGGCGGGATTGGGTCCATTGGCGGCGCAGTTCTGGGCGCGCTGTTCCTTGGCGTCATCAAGAATGCGCTGCCGGTGGTGGGAATCTCGCCCTTCTGGCAACTGGCAATCTCTGGTTCGGCCATCATCCTCGCCGTTGCTTTCAACGCCACATCGGGCCGCGCGCCAAGCCGCCTGATCTTGAAAAGGGCTGATGCCCAATGACCGCCCGCATCCTGCCTGACCGCCTGCAAAGCCGCAGCTTCCGCGCATTGCGCAGTTGGGAAGCCCTTCTGTTGGTGGTGTTCGTGGTGGTGTTTACCATTAACTCGTTCGCCTCGCCCTATTTCCTGAACGCGTGGAACCTGTCAGACGCGACCTTTAACTTCACCGAAAAGGCAATGATCGCGTTTGCAATGGCAATGCTGATCATCGCGGGCGAGATTGACCTTTCTGTCGCGTCGATCATCGCGCTTGCCTCCACCGCCATGGGTCTGGCAATGGCTGCCGGGGCGGGGACGCCGATAATTGTGCTGGTCGGGATTGGCACCGGGGTTCTGTGTGGTGCTGTAAATGGCGGGCTGGTGGCGGGGCTTGGGTTGCCGTCGATTGTGGTGACCATCGGCACCATGAGCCTGTTTCGCGGCATCAGCTACATCGTGTTGGGCGATCAGGCGTTCAACGGCTATCCTGCTGATTTCGCATGGTTTGGCCAGGGGTACGTCTTCTGGGTGATCAGTTTTGAGCTGGTCCTGTTCGCGGTCGCCGCCGTGTTTTTCCATGTCCTTTTGCACCGCACAAACTTTGGCCGCTCGGTGTTCGTGATCGGCAACAATCCCACGGCGGCATTGTTTTCCGGGCTGCGCGTCGGGCGTGTGCGGTTCATCCTTTTTCTGCTGACGGGTCTCATGTCGGGCATCGCAGCGGTCTGCCTGACCTCGCGCCTCGGGTCCACCCGGCCATCCATCGCTACGGGGATGGAGCTTGAGGTGGTCACGATGGTCGTGCTTGGCGGCATCAACATCCTTGGCGGGTCGGGGCGGATTGCCGGAGTGGTGCTGGCCGCGCTGATCATGGGGCTGGTGACATTCGGCTTTGGCTTGTTGAATGTGCCGGGAATTGTGATGTCGATCTTCCTCGGGCTTTTGCTGATCGGGGTCATCGCCTTGCCCCGGTTGATGGGGCGGCGCTGATGCAGAAATACGCATTCAAGATGCAGCTTTTGCCGGGAAGGGCGGCGGAATACCAAGCCCGCCATGATGCGATCTGGCCAGAACTGGTGGACCTGCTGCGTGGCGCGGGGGTGTCGGATTATTCGATCCATTTGGATACCGAGTCCGGGGCGCTGTTCGGTGTGTTGTGGCGCAGCGATGATCACGGCATGGCCGATCTGCCCTGCCATCCGGTGATGCAGCGCTGGTGGGCGCATATGGCTGACATCATGGTGGTGCGGGCAGATAACGAGCCGGTGGCGACGCCGCTGATCCCGGTTTTTCATTTGCCATGAGGCATATCGCGGTCCTTGATTTGGGCAAGACCAATGCCAAACTGGCCTTGGTGGGTCACGCCACTGGCGCGGAAGTTGCGGTTCTGACCCGGCCCAACATCGTGCTGGCCGGCCCGCCCTATCCGCATTTCGATACCGAGGGTCTGTGGGCGTTCTTCCTTGACGCGCTGACCCAGATGCAGGCTGCACATGGGATTGACGCGATTTCCATCACCACGCATGGGGCCTGTGCTGCCTTGTTACAGGCCGATGGCAGCCTTGCCTGCCCTGTGCTGGACTATGAACATCACGGGCCCGATAGCCTGACGGATGCCTACAATGCCCTGCGCCAGGATTTTGCGCTGACGGGGTCGGCACGTTTGCCGATGGGCCTTAATCTTGGCGCGCAACTGTTTTGGCTGTTGGAAACGGTTCCCGGTCTGCGCGATAGGCTGGCACAGGTAATCACATGGCCACAATACTGGGCGCATCGGTTGACCGGCGTCCTGGCCAGCGATGTAACCTCGCTTGGCTGCCATACGGACTTGTGGGTCCCTGCGTCAGGGGGCTTTTCCGGGCTGGTGAATAGGCTGGGCCTGACCGGAAAAATTGCCGCGCCCCGGCGGCCGGGGGATGTTCTGGGTCCGATTTTGCCAGGTATTGCTGCCGCGACCGGGGTGAAACCTTACACGCCGGTCGTTTGCGGCATCCATGACAGCAACGCCTCGCTGCTGCCGCATCTGTTGGCGCGGCAGGGGGCATTTTCGGTTGTGTCCACAGGCACTTGGGTGGTTGTGATGGCTGTAGGGGGCACCTCGCTGCCGCTTGACCCAGCCCGCGACACGCTGATCAATGTCAATGCCTTGGGCCAACCGGTGCCCTCGGCCCGGTTCATGGGCGGGCGCGAACATGACCTCATGCAGACCGGGGTTCTGGCGACCGGGCAGGACGCCGAAGTGGTGCGTGACAAGCGTATCATGCTGCTGCCGTCGGTCGTGCAGGGCAGCGGGCCGTATCCGGCAGCGCATCATGCCTGGACCGAAACCGCGACGCCGGGGCATCGGACGGTGGCTCTTGGGTATTATCTGGCGCTGATGACGGCGACCTGTCTGGCGATGATCGGGGCGCAGGGGCCGACTGTAGTCGAAGGCCCGTTCTCGCAGAACCCGCAGTTTCTGGCGATGCTGGCCACCGCGACCGGGCGAGGGGTAGAGGGCTCGGTGTCCCGAACTGGCACGGCGGCGGGGGCCGCATTGCTGTACCCGGGCGGGGCATTGCCCGCAGC
>JANNNF010000157.1:0-4528 GCA_031398405.1 Rhodobacterales bacterium
GCGATGGCGGTATGGTAGGCCAGCAGTTGCGCCGGGATCGCATAAAGGATCGGCGCGAACAGCGGAGCCACTTGCGGCAGAGTCAGGGTGCGCCACGCACCTGCACCCGCCTCGGCCACGCCCTGCGCATCGGACAGCAAGAGAACACGGCCATGGCGCGCCATCACCTCTTGCATGTTCGACACGGTCTTGTCGAACAGCGCGTCGCGGGGGGCGAGCACGATCACCGGGACGGCGGCATCGATCAGGGCAATGGGGCCGTGTTTGAGCTCGCCACTCGCATAGCCTTCAGCGTGGATGTAGCTGATTTCCTTGAGCTTCAGCGCGCCTTCCAGTGCCATCGGGTACATCGCACCCCGGCCCAGGAACAGAATGTCCTGCGCGCGTGCCAGATCCTCGGCGATGCCTGCGATGGTGGTCGACAGGGTCAGCGCGTGGTTCATAAGGCCGGGCAGGGCGCGCAGGGTGGTTAGGTGATCTTGCACCTGTTCGTGCGACAGACGCCCCCGGTCAAAGCCCGCCTTCAGCGCCAGCAGCGCCAGTACAGTCAACTGGCAAGTGAAGGCCTTGGTCGAGGCCACCCCGATTTCCACACCTGCCATGATCGGCAAGGCCAGATCAGACTCGCGCGCGATGGAGGACGTGGGCACGTTGACCACCGACACCACCTTGGCAACCTTGTCCTTTGCATAGCGCAGGGCGGCGAGGGTATCGGCGGTCTCACCCGATTGGCTGACGAACAGCGCCCAAGAGTTTGGCGACATCGGCGGCTCGCGGTAGCGGAATTCTGAGGCTACGTCGATTTCGGCAGGCAGGCCCGCGATCTGTTCAAACCAGTATTTCGCCACATGGCAGGCATAGCTGGCGGTGCCACAAGCGACGAGGGTGATGCGGTCAACACCTGTAAAATCAACGCCTTCGGGCAGGCGCAACCCTGCGTCATTCGTGTAGTGTTTCAGCGCATCTGCAATGACGACCGGCTGTTCGGCGATTTCCTTGGCCATGAAGTGCTTGTAGCCGGCCTTTTCAATCCGGGTGGCGTCGATCTGAATCCGGGTCTCGGCCCGGTTGGCCAGACGGTCGTGGGCGTCGTGAATGGTGGCCCCTTTGCGGGTGATCACGGCCCAGTCGCCTTCGTCGAGATAGGTGATGCGGTCGGTCATCGGGGCCAGGGCGATGGCATCTGACCCCACGAACATCTCGCCGTCACCATGGCCGATGGCGAGTGGTGATCCTTTGCGGGCGGCGATGATCAGATCCTGTTCGCCGTCGAACAGAAAGCATAGCGCAAAGGCCCCGTGCAGGCGTTTCAGTGTGTTTCGGGCAGCGTCAATCGGGGAGGCCCCGCCCGCCATATCGCGTTGCACCAGCAGGGCGATGGTTTCGGTATCAGTCTGCGATTCCTGCACATAGCCAGCCTCGGCCAGTTCGGCCCGCAGCTCACGGAAGTTCTCGATGATGCCGTTGTGCACCACGGCCACTGGCCCTGCCTTGTGCGGATGCGCGTTGACCACGGTGGCAGCCCCATGCGTGGCCCAACGGGTGTGGCCGATGCCGGATTTGCCCGCCAACGGGTCGTGGACCAGCAGGTCTGACAGGTTGACCAGCTTGCCAACAGCACGGCGGCGGTCCAGCCGGCCGTTGTTCACGGTGGCAATGCCAGCCGAGTCGTAGCCGCGATATTCCAGCCGCTTCAGCGCCTCGACCAGCAGGGGGGCGACTTCATGGTGACCCAGAACGCCAACGATCCCGCACATTTACACGCTCCCCTTTGCGGCCTTGATCGCACGCAGCTTGTCCATGAACCGGCCAACAAAGCCCGGCTTGTTCACCTGATGCGCCCGGCCCACGGCCAAGGCATCGCCCGGCACATCCATGGTGATCACCGACCCCGAGGCCGTCATGGCCCCGTCGCCCACCGTCACCGGGGCCACCAGCATGGTATCCGACCCGATAAAGGCACGCTTGCCGATGGTGGTGCGGTGCTTCATCACGCCATCATAGTTGCAGGTCACGGTGCCTGCGCCAATGTTGGTAAATTCGCCCACATCGGCATCGCCGATATAGGTCAGGTGGCCGACCTTCACGCCTTCATCAAGGATCGCGTTCTTGATTTCCACAAAGTTGCCGACATGCACATCCTCGGCCAACTCTGCCCCCGGACGCAGCCGAGCAAAGGGGCCGACCTGCGCGCCGCGTGAAATATGGCAGCCTTCCAGATGGCAGAACCCTTTGATCTCTGCCCCGGATTCAATCGTGACGGCTGGCCCGAAAATCACGTTCGGGCCAATGGCGGCATCGCGGCCAATATGGGTATCCAGCGCGAAAAACACCGTGTCTGGGGCGGTCAGCGTCACGCCATTTTCAAGCGCATCAACCCGCGCACGTGTCTGGAACGCGGCTTCGGCCTTGGCCAGTTCCGCCCGGGTATTAATGCCCAATGTTTCGGCCTCGTCACAGGTCACATAGCCTGCCGACAGGCCAGCGGCGCGGGCCAGCCCGATGATATCGGGCAGGTAATACTCGCCCGCCGCATTGGCATTGCCAACTTGCGCGACCAGTGAAAACAAGGTTTTCGCATCGGCGCAAACCACACCGGAATTGCACAGAGTGAGATTGCGTTCGGCCTCAGTCGCGTCTTTCCATTCGACAATCCGCTCCAGACTGTCGCCATTGGTGATCAGCCGACCATAGCGCCCCGGATCACGGGCCTGGAACCCAAGCACCACCACGGCATTCTGCGCACGGGCGTCGATCATCGCTTGCAGGGTCTCGGGCCGGATAAAGGGCGTATCGCCGTAAAGCACTATCGCATCGCCGGTAGCATCGGCCAACATCGGGGCGGCTTGGGCCACAGCGTGTGCCGTGCCAAGCTGCGGGTCTTGCAGCACGCAGACCACGCTGTCATCAAACGCCACTGCGGATTTCGCAACTGCCTCGGCCCCGTGCCCGGTCACAACCACAATCCGCGATGGCTCCAGCGACCGCCCGGCGGTCAGCGCATGGTGCAGCAAGGGGGCGGCGGCAATGTGATGCAGCACCTTGGGCAGGTCGGAGTTCATCCGCGTGCCTTGCCCTGCGGCCAGAATGATCAACGAGACCGACATGCTGGCCCTTTCCTTTATGTTGCGCCCGTTTTACGCAATGGGGGCTGCGTGGCAAGGGGCCATGCCTCACGCTATCGCGGCGTTTGTTACAAAGGGTGTCTGATGCGCTGTGTGGTTTTCGATCTAGACGGCACCTTGGCCGATACGTCTGCCGACTTGTTGGCCGCCGCCAACGCCTGTTTTGTGCAGTTGGGGCAAGGCGCATTGCTGGGACCCGCCGATACGCTGACCGCCTTTCACGGCGGGCGCGCGATGCTGCGTCTGGGGTTTTCGCGGGTGGGCGGCTTTACTGAGGTCGATGTCGACCGCGAATACCCCCGCTTGCTGGCCGCCTATGCTGAAGCGATTGCCGTGCACACAACGCTGTATCCGGGTGCTGTGGAGGCGGTAGAGAGCCTGCGCCGCAACGGCTATGCCGTGGCGATCTGCACCAACAAACCTGCCGCCCTGGCCGAGGATTTGCTGAAACGCCTTGGCGTGCGCAACCTGTTTGGCGCAATGATCGGGGCAGACACGCTGCCCACTCGCAAGCCCGATCCCGCCCCCTATCTGGCGGCGGTGGACCGGGCGGGGGGGGCTGTGCAGCGGTCGATGCTGATCGGCGACACCGACACCGACCGGTTGACCGGGCTGGCCGTTGGAGTGCCGGTGGCGCTGGTAACCTTTGGGCCAGAGGGGCGCGGAGTAGATCGGTTGAAGCCAGAGGCGCTGCTGGATGGGTATGAAGAGTTGGGGTCGGTTGTAGCGCGGTGGATTGGGTAAAAGCTGCTTGACGGCAAATTATTTGGGCCCGGATCAGGCGCTGCAACTGCGGTGAGTTGGCGCTGCGAAAACCACCCGACACTCTTGCGCGCCCCCCCTATCCCCGCTATACGGCGCGCACTTCACAGGTGAGGCTTGGGCTTTGCAGGGAGAAATCCTGTATCGTCCGCCGGTTGTTTCGCGCATGCGGGATGAGTGGCCTTGCCGAGGATCGAAACCGGATAAGGATAAAAGACATGGCTCTTCCAGAGTTTTCCATGCGCCAACTGCTTGAAGCAGGCGTACACTACGGCCACCAGACCGCACGCTGGAACCCCCGCATGGGCGAATTCATTTATGGCGACCGGAACGGGATTCACATCCTCGACCTGACGCAGACCGTTCCGATGCTGGATCAGGCCCTGAAAGTGGTGCGTGATACTGTTGCTCGTGGCGGCCGCATTCTGTTTGTCGGCACCAAGCGTCAGGCCCAAAAGCCGATTGCCGAGGCAGCCGAGCGTTGCGCGCAGTTTTACATGAACCACCGCTGGCTGGGCGGCACGCTGACCAACTGGCAGACCGTGTCGAAATCGATCACCCGGCTGAAGCAGCTGGACGAGGTGATGGGCCACGGCGCGGACGGCCTGACCAAGAAGGAAAGGCTGGGCATGGAGCGCGAG